>CATMVR010000001.1 GCA_950075905.1 uncultured Persicitalea sp.
CGGAGTTGGAGCAGGCGTAGCGGTGGATTTCCCAGGAACCGGCAGGTACCTGCCAGTTCAGGGTTTCGGTTTTGGGGTCAAAAAAGCGGGACACATTGACGATCCGGGCGGTATCGAGGTAGTTGCCGGACTGGACCGGAATGGCCAGTACCGCCACTTCCAGACTATACACGGGCTTGCCATCCGGCCTGAACTGGATCAGCAGCTCATTGCCCCTTGCGTCTTTGCGGGGAATGTCAGGGTAAGGCACTTTGATCGACTGACGGCCCGGCTTATCCACCCTCATTTTAGAAAAATAGAGCGACTTGGCCGCGTATTCAGGCGTGACCCAGCTTCCGCCGGCGTTCCAGCTACTGGCCAGGTTCAGGCCCACTTCCAGGCCCAGTTTGCCGGCTTCCTTAATGGCCATGGTGATCGTATTCAACGATTCATCGCCCATAAAGGCCGGACCCGCGGGTACCAGTCCGTCGGGACGGAAGCCGATTTCAAAAATATCCACGCCACCCAGTCCGGCCTGCTTGATACTCCGCAGTTCTTCTTTGAGCAGGGTCGTGTCGGTATGGCCGTTGAGCCACCACCAGTACACCTTGGCGCGGGAGGTACCCTGCGGATCTTTGAAACCTGCCTGCATGGTTTTCAGATCCTGGGCCCTACAGGTACCCGCCATCCAGCACGTAACAAGCAGGAAAGCCAGGAATTTTGAACTATATTTTTTCATGTTTTTATTAAGGATTTAGGAAGAATACATGCTCTGGTCAGGGGATCGGGATACTATCCTGGTTTTTGGTCATCCACTGATTCAGATTCTTTTTCAGCCGGGCCTTTACCGGCTGGTAGTTGGTTTCGTAGGCCAGGTTTTTTGTTTCGCCGGGGTCGTTCCACAGGTCAAACAGCTGCTCGTTGTGGGCGCCCTGGTTGTACACATTGTACTTGTACCGCTGGTCCCGGATCATCCGGGCGTGGCGCGATTCGTTTTCTTTGTCATCTTCCAATTGCACTACTACGTAATCGCGCAGGGTGGCGTCAGGATTTTCCAGTACTTTACGGAGGCTGGTACCGGTAAACGCGGGTGGATTGGGAATACCGGCGTAGTCACACAGCGTGGGAGCCAGGTCAATGTTCGACACCAGTTGTTTCCGGTCAATGCGTCCTTCGGGGATATGGCCTTTCCAGCTGATGCCAAACGGAATCAGAACGGCTTCTTCGTACAGGCTCAGCTTGGCCGCCCATTTGTGAGCAGCCGACCCATCGCCGTGGTCGCTGGTGAACACGATAATCGTGTTCTCATCCAGCTTCTGTTCGCGCAGGGCGTTCATGATCTTGCCAATTTCGCCATCCACCATCTCCGCGAAGCGGTAGTAGTGGTACAGATACGCCCGCCAGTCTTCGTCCGAGTAGTGCTGCGTGCGCAGCAGTTCGTCGCCGTAGTGATCCATCAATCGCTTCTCCTCCAGCCACTGAGGCTCCTTCATGAGGGGATTGAAGTTAGGCGGTAAAGGCGGTAGCGGGGCTTTAATCTCCGAAGCTTTGGCGTAGCTATCCGGCCGGCGGGGTACATGACAGATGTCGTGTGGGTTGTGCAGCGACACCGCCAGCAAAAATGGTTTGGAATCCTTGTAGCCTTTCAGGTATTTGACGGCCGCGTCGGCAATGGGGCGGTCGGTATCTTCGCCCAGTTCCCAGGATTTGTCCAGGGATTGGAAAGGAATGACTTTGAATCCATTTACAGAATCCTTGCCGGCCTGGGCGGGATAGGACTCGGGCAAATGCCACTTGCCGGTCCAGGCGGTGTTGTAGCCCGCCTTGCCAAAAATAGTACCCAGGGTCGGAATGGAAGGAGAGATATGGGCCGAGTTGTTCCAGACCACGCCGGTCTCGTGGGGCATGCGTCCCGTAATCACGCTGCTCCGCGAAGGCCCACAGACGGGGGAACTGCAGTAGGATTCAGTAAAGTAGACGCCCCGCTGGGCAAGGGCATCCATATTAGGGGTTTTCAGATTCGGATTCCCCATCAGGCTCAGGCAGTCGTTCGTCTGCTGATCCGTCATGATGATCAAGACGTTGGGGCGCTGGGGAGCAACCTCATCAGGTATAGCCTTAAATCCGTACAGCAGGGCCGCTCCTGCGCAAATCACACTTGTTAGTAAGCCTGCCTTTTTCATGTTATGGTCTATTTTTTTTCTATTTGTAATTCCTTTTAGCAGCGCCTGGTGCCGCCTTAAATTACCAGGATACCACCAGGTTTCCGGTCACGTTCTCCACCACATAATGCTTTCCAAACTGATCCTCACCCTTCCGAAAAGATACCTGCCCTGTTTTCCAGGGATAGGAGGCGTTCACGTAGGCGCGGAACTGCTGATCCGTCACGTGCTCTTCGGGATAAATACGGACGGTGGCATTTTTCAATCCGTCCACGCTGTAGCGTTTGGTCACTCCTTTTTGTCCGGAATGAAGCTCCTTGAAAGATACGATACCTTCCTGTTGCTCCACAAATACGCGGCTTTCGCGGTTCCAAGAGGTAGGCATGGTGTAGGTAGAGCTGCCCTTGTCCAGTTTGGTTTCCAGTCCCAGCAGTAGCGGAGCGCCCTGCTGAAATTTGAAGCGCTGCTTTACGGTACTATTGGGGTTGTAGCCCGAGAAAATAAAGGCATTGTTGGAGCGGGCTACGGTCAGCACGGGATTCTTGATGGACGGGTCCCGCTTCTCCACCCCGTGGCTGATGCCAAACTCGGGCAGCACGTAACGCAGGTGCAGCGGGCCAATAAAGTACTTGTCGGGATCATCGGGAGTAAGCAACCGACCACCCGTGAAGCTACTGGAATTGGTACCCCGCAGGTAGGCGACTTTGCCGCCCTGCCATTCGAGTTTAGAACGTACCCACACCGCATCCCGGCTTTTACCGCCCTGCTCTACCTGCACCAGTAGTTTGGTACCGGCATCGGTGGGGTTTTTTAGGGAGGTACGGAAGCCGCCGCCACTGAACAGCGGCCGGTGGTTGATGACGTTAGGATAGGCTTTTTCCAGAATATCAGTAGTATAGTTGGTCTTCATTTTAAATTCCCCTTCCAGCGGCGCTTCGTTTTCCTGATTCAGAAAGTCCAGAAAAGCCGGGCTGGAATGGTCCGTCGGGCCGAAAATGATCAGTTTGCCCCCCTTTTGAACAAAACCCATCAGGGCTTTTTCCAACGATGACCCGGCATCCGGCGCAATCGTTACCAGCGTGGATTCTTTGAAGTACCCCGGGTTTTTAGCAAGTACCGATTGAAATGAAGTCGTGGAAATGACCGTATTCAGCGGCAGACCGTTATTAATAGCCTGCCGGATGTACCAGTCGCCGTAGTATACCTCCTGCAAGCGCTCTTCGGACTGGTACGCCCACTTATGGTATTCATCAAACGGGTACACCCACACCAGCGGGCCGGGAGCGGTCGGGGCATCGTACCGGGCTTTCAGGATATGCGGCGTTACTTCGTCGGGTACCTGCGTGGGCATTTCGCCCAGGGAGTTGTCGATGGTCAGGAAGTTCAGGTGCGTGGGGATACCAATTTTGCCGTTGGCATCAATCCGGCTGACGGCCATGGGCAGGTAAATGTCGTGCGGTTCGCGCCCGTAACGGTCCAGCCAGGGGCTGTTGAGCCACCAGGGGTCGTGGGTGTAGTACCGGAATAGGAAGCGGTTGTCGGGAAGCTCCGCCATGCGCGACATGTACCCCACCATCTCCAGACCAAAGTCGCCGTCGAGGGCCGCCCAGGGAGAGTTGGGCGGGGGAAGCATGTTGTAGCCTCCTTCGTATATCTGTTTGAGATTGACAGCATCACGCGCCAGATCGGCGCCCACCGACAGGTTAGTACCCCGCGTCTGAATCTGAAAGCCGGGGCACTCCTTGCGGAAAAGCCGCCAGAACTCATTGATTTTGGCGGTCAGACCGGCCAGTTTTTCCTGTTCAAATTCTTTACCCGTAAAAGTAGCTCCGGTGGCCGACCAGCCCTCGGCCCCAAACCCAAAGCCGTTGCTGAACCAGATGTAATCGTAGCCCAGGTCTTTCAGAAAATGCTGACTCTGCCGTCCGAAGAAGGTGCCAAAGGGCGTATTGGCCGGAATACCGTTGGGGAAGCCGGCGTAGGACTCATTATCGGCATTCAGGACGGAGTAGCTGCTCACAAAGCTCTTGTGCCCCATGGCGCTACCGCCCAAGATTTCCGGATGCTTTACGTATTTAAATTCCGATTTGGCAAATTCAGGGCCCGGATCAAACGTAGCCCCTACCAGCACAGGCTTGCCCGTTACCTGTTTGCCAACTTCTTTCAGGGTCTGAATGATAAATTTAAGATCGCCGTAGGTAAAGGCGGGCGGGTTTTCCATGTAGAGGTAGGCCCGCTCGTGGATAGACAGTTCCTCCGGCCCCGAGCCAACTTCGTGCTTGGTATTGGGGTTGCCCAGGTACTTCGCCCATTCGAGCGGCTGACTGAGGGTACCCTTGTAGTCCAGGATTTCGGAGCCGTCGCTCGTCCACAGCATCACCGACACCGTATCCGTATGGCGCAGCAGCGAATGCCACTGGGTAAACATTTCCTTCGCTACCTCCCGGATGTAGGCTTTATCGTTCTTTTTGAAAGGCTTCAGGGACGCTTCCAGCGTGATGTTGTTGAACGATTTTCCTTTCAGCGGAGAATCCATGAGTTGCGCCCGGACGGGCTGCGGATAGCATCCGCAGCCCGCAGACAGACAAATGAGTACTAGTAAAGATTTAATCAGGGATTGTTGCATAACTACTTAGTATGGTGGTACTAGTCAAGATCAATTAATATCCCGGATTCTGACCCAGATTCGGATTAATATCAATCTCCCTCAACGGAATTGGCATGAGTACCTCATGGTCGGCGACCGTAAATTTCAGTCCGTTGTCCTGAAAGTACTTATTCATGACGGTTTGCAGGCGTCCCGTCCGGACGAGGTCGAACCAACGGTGTCCTTCCAGAAAAAACTCCACCCTTCTTTCCTCTTCCAGGGCCAGTGTCATTTCCGCTTTGGACAGGCCCGACCGGGGCTGAAGTCCGGCCCGGGTGCGGACCATGTTCAGGTAGGTGAGGGCTTCCTGGGTATTGCCGGTTTCGTTGAGCGCTTCGGCGTACATCAGCAGTACGTCGGCATAGCGCAGGGAGATAAAGTTCACCCCGCCATCGCCCACAATGCCGGTGGTGAAATCCACGAATTTAAGCCCGTACCTCTCTTTTTCGTACCGGCCGGTCACCAGCCGCACCGAATCGCCCACGGAGGCCGCCTTCCGCAAATCGCCCGGCTGGTAGGCATTCACCATCTGAACGGTGGGCAGTACACGCCCTGATCCCTGCATATTGCCGGGAAAAATAGCCATATCAAAACGGGCCGGGGTAAAAATGCTCGAGAACGAATTTCCTTCGCCCACATTACCGGACAGGTACTTGATTTCGAAAATGGATTCCGGCAGCTCGTCGTTGCCATTGGTAAACAGCTTTTTATAATCCGGTTGCAATGAGTACGTCTTCTGATCAATTACCTCCTTCAGTACGTTTTTAGCCTGCTCGTATTGTTTGGTGGTGAGATACACTTTTCCCAAAAGGGTTTTAGCCGCTCCAACGGAGGCCTGCGACTTGCTGGCAAGGGTTACGCCATTCAATAGACTGGCTGCTTCGGTCAGGTCGCTGATAATCAGGTCATATACTTCGCTGGCCGGTTTGCGGGTCATGTCAAAGGCCATGATTTCATTCGGACTCCGAAAGGCCACTTCCACAATGGGTACATTGCCAAACAGACGAACCAGATAGAAGTAGCTGTAGGCCCGCAGAAACAGCGACTCCCCCCGGAACTGTTTCTTCTGGGCATCGGTCAGGTTGACCGCGTCCAGACGCGACAGGATATTGTTGCTCCGGGCAATGGTGGCAAAGCAGGTTGTCCATACTGTATTGAGAAAGCCGTTGGCCGGGGTCGGATTCATTTCGTCCAGCTCCGTTTCGGCCACGGTGGGGGACGTCCACCTGATTTCGGCGTTGTCGGTACTCAGGTCGCCCAGGTACACGATGGCCGCATCGTGCAGGCCTTGCAAGCCGGCGTAGGTGCCGGTTAGCGCCGTTTCAAAATCCTGGGCATTCTTGTAGAACGAAACCTCGTTGATCTGGTACTCCGGCTGCAGCGTCAGGAAGTCGTTGCAGGAAACCAGCCCGGCTCCCAGGCCTATAAATAAGATATATTTTTTCATTGCGGTAGCTTTTAGAAGGTTGTTTTGATACCCAGGGTGTACATGCGGGGCAGTGGGTAATTCAGGTAATCGATCCCCGCATTCACCACATTATCACCGGTAATACTCGACTCCGGATCGTAGCCGGGGTAGTTGGTGAAGGTTTTCAAATTCGCCACATTGACGTACACGTTCATATTATTCAGCTTCAGCCTGGAGGTAAGATCCTTGGGTAGCGTGTACGACAGCATGACATTCCTGATGCGGGTAAAGGAATTTTCGAACAGAAAATGCGAAGAGGTACCAAAGCCCAGCGCGTGGTTGCTCCGAATGGACCGCGGCATAATGCCATCGCCCGGATCAGCCTCCGACCGCCACCTTCTATCGGTACGTATCAGGTTGTTTTGTACCGCCGTAGCTCCCAGCAGGGCGGCACCGGCATCAATGTACGTATAGGCACCCTGCGAGCCCACCAGGCTTACATTCAGGCTCAGGTTGCCCAGGGTAAAATTGTTGTCCAGACCCCAGGTGAAATCCGGCCAGGGGGAACCCACGATCTTGCGGTCACTCTGATTAATGACGCCGTCGCCGTTGACATCCTCAAATTTCAGATCCCCGGCCTGCGTTCTCGGGTGCTGCAGGGCCGCACCGTCCAGCTCGGCGCTGTTCATGAATACCCCCAGCTTGTTGATCAGGTAGAAGCTGGAAATCGGCGAGCCCACTTCGGTGATCTGGTAGGCCGAATTGGCGATACGACCTCCTTCGGTGGCCAGCTTAAGTACCTTGTTGCGGTTGTGGCTGAAAGTGAAGTTGGTACTCCATTCAAAGCTTTTCAGGCGCACATTGGTAGACTGCACACCCAGCTCGAAACCTTTGTTCTCAATGTCTCCGATGTTCTGGGTGGAGCTGTTGAACCCGGAGGCGGCGGGTAGCTGCACCGCCAGCAAAAGATCGGTCTTCAGGTCGCGGTACACATCGGCGGTGACATTCACCCGGTCCTTGAACAAGCCCAGATCCAGGCCGAAATTAGTCTGTTTTGATTTTTCCCAGGTCAGGAAATCGTTCGATAAAGAACTGGGTACCAGGCCCGGATTGAGGGCATTGTTGCGTATATAGCGGGTAGTACCCAGCAGGCCAATGTGGGTGTAGTCACCAATCTGGTTATTCCCTGATATACCATAGCTGGCCCGGAGTTTCAGATTGCTAATGAAGCGCACATCCTTCATGAACTCCTCCTCGGCGATGTTGTAGCCCACCGAAAACGAAGGGAAAGTACCCCAGCGGTTGTTGGCCCCAAACCGTGAGCTGCCGTCCATCCTGACCGTGGCAGTAAGCAGGTACTTGCCGGCGTACGAGTAGTTGACCCGGGCCATGGTGGAGAGCAGCGCCCACTCATTGACGATCTGGGTGCCGGCATTGACGATACCGGCCGAGATGAAAGGTACGTATTCGGTGGGGAAGTCCGACGCGCCCACCGACACCCGGTCGAAGCGGTTTTTCTGAGCCGTAAACCCTACCAGTCCGCTCACAAAGTGCGTGTTGTTAAAAACCCGGTTATAACTGAGCGTGTTTTCATTCAACCAGTTGAGGGTTTCGGCTTTTGACACCCCGGCCGAAGCGGGATAGTTGAGGGTGGTGAAGTTGGGTACCGCCGAGGAGCGCCACAATTTGACGTTGTTGGAGCTGAAATTCACCCCGATGGAGCTGCGGAAGGTCAGATCGTTGGTCAGGTTGATTTCCACAAAATTGTTGGTCACCACATCCATTACCTTCCGGCGGTCTTCGGTACCTTCGCTGACGGCCAGCACGTTGGCAAGAAAGCCCAGACCATCCGTCACATCGGCCTGATTGAAGTAGTAGCTGCCATCGGGATTATAGACCGGGATGGTGGGTGAGGCCGCCAGCACGTTGCTCAAAAGGCCGCCCTGTCCGTAGTGGGACTCCGTGTTGGCAAACCGGCCGTAGCCGTACGACCCAAACGTGGAGGTACCTACCTTGATCCGTTTGGTCACCTGGGCATCCACATTGACCCGCAGATTGAAGCGGTTGTAGTCGGAATTAATGATGATTCCCTGCTGCGAGAAGTACCCGCCCGAAATAAAGTACCTGAGCTTGTCGGTACCCCCTGTGGAGGACACCTGCAGGTTGCGGACCGGGGCGGTTCTGAAAATGACATCCTGCCAGTCGGTATCGGTGGTGATGGACTCCGGGTTTCTGAACTCGGGCCGGACTCGGGTAGCCGCCGATCTCACGGAGTTGGGGTCAGTGGCCTTTCCGCCGGCGTAGACCCAGGCATTGTCACGGCCATCGGCCACGTACTCGGCGTACTGTTGGGCGTTCAGCATGTGCAGTTTGTTGGCTACTTCCTGAATTCCATAAGAAGCATCCACGCTGATCTGGGATTTACCATAGGTACCCCGTTTGGTCGTAATAATTACCACGCCATTGGCTCCTCTGGAACCATAAATAGCCGTAGCGGAGGCATCCTTCAGGATTTCAATGGATTCAATATCCGATGGATTGATGGAGGCCAGGGGATTCACCCGGTTGCCGGTATTGTTGGCCATACCGGCCGACGAGAAGCTGTTGCCTCCGTAACTCCGCATGTCGGAGCCGCCGCCGCCCGCGCCCATGGCAAAGCCATCAATCACATAAAGGGGTTGGTTGCCTCCGGTGATGGAGCTCACGCCCCGGATCAGGATATTCACGTTTCCGCCGGGCGCACCGGTCGTTTGGGTAATCTGCACGCCCGGGGCCTTGCCCTGCAGCATCTGGTCGAAGCTCGCGGCGGAGGGCTGAATCATCTGCTCCCCCGAAATCTTGGTAATAGATCCGGTCAGGTCTTTCTTTCGCTGGGTACCATATCCCACCACCACCACGTCGCTGAGTTGCTGCATATCCGGCTGAAGCGATATGTCGATCTGCGTACGGTTGTTTACCGGCACTTCCTGAAAATTGTACCCAATAAAGCTCACCACCAGCGTGGCTCCTGGGGCAGTATTCAGTTGGAAGTTGCCGTTGGCATCCGTAGTAGTGCCACTGGTGGTACCCTTTTCCGCAATTGTGGCTCCCACGAGCGGACCTCCGTCTTCGGTCGATGTGACTTTGCCGCGAACCAGCTGTTTTTCAGTGGACTGCGCCTGGACTTTCCAGGGTACTCCGGTCAGGCTGGCGGCCAGGCACAGGAGCAAAAGCGCCAGTCGATGCTTGAATAAGTGTATCATAATAAAAGGGTTTAGGAATAAAAAATTCTTGAAAGGGAAGGGACTCACTCCCTTTTGTCAGTTAATGATCACTGACTTGATATTGAGGTAATTGGCAATTTTCTGAATGGTAGCGGCGTGGTGCCCGATACCCAGGGCGAAGTGGTGCGTAGGTCCCTCCTTCATCCAGCGTTTCAGGAACGTCCGCACATCCGGCTTGAAGAACCCGCGCGTATTGGTATTACCGGTGGGGGGGATGGGTCCTTTGAGTGATTCCCCTTCGGCGATCACAAATTTGAACTTGCCCTCGTAGGTGGAGCTGATGCTCAACATCGTGATGGGCCCTTCCTTGATCTGAAACTCCACACCCGCCCCGAAGCCGGGTTTGCCGTGGTACTTCTTCAGGCTGCGCAGTACCGGACGCCCTTCGGCTATGGCGATGTTGTGGGGGCCGTCGTGGCCCACCAGCACAAAATCTTCCTTGAAGTCAACCGGATGAAATTCCGCGAAGCTGCCGCCAATCCCCAGCCGCTCCATGATCAGCATCGCAATGCAAGTTTTCAAGTCCGACTCGCCGCACATGGGAAAGCCCGCGCCCGTCAGCAGGGAGTTACCCACGATGAGGTTGGACATGACGGTACGCGTATCGCTGCCGTCTTCACCGTCGTAGTAATAGGCCAGCGCGTCCAGGTTTTTTTCTTTGACAAATTTTTCCAGCGCCACCGTTACCTGGGCCGCAATGTGCAGGTCCGCGTCTTTCAGTTTTTCAGATATGGGGTCCGATACCGGATCGGGCGTGTCAAAAAAGTCCAGAATGCGCTCCTTGACCGGATCAATCTCCTCGTCGGTGGCTGTGCGGAACTGCGATACGATCTCGTGGGCCTCGCACTGCACAATGTGGGGGCTGAAATGGGCCGTCAGCATGGTCGAGTCCGAGTGCATATCCAGCATGGCCTCGATGGGATGGCCGATATGGCCGATCCTGGCCGTTTTCAGATCGTGCAGCACCGTCGCGATGCGGCAGTACTCCTCAATTTCGGCCTCAGCTTCCGGGTCGTCGTGCAGGGTACCGATAATCATCTCCGGTACCTTCTTACCCATCCGTACCGCTACCCCGGCAAATTCGGGCAGGGAGCAGATGTCGTCGTTGTAAAGCTGTAAGTACGTAGAGGCATTGCCGTAATCCAGCGCCTTGTCGGGCTGCAGAGCCACCAGTACGATGGGCGTATCAAGGCTCTTGATAATAATGCCGAAGGTACTGGAGGTGGCGTAGGTGAGCATGTCACAGAAAATCAGGTCCAGGTTGGCCGCCCTAAGCTTGGGTACCAGTTCGTAGGCCTTGGTGGCGTCGTCGATCAGGCCGAAGTCAATGATCTCGACATCACTTCCGGCACTTATCTTTTCTATAAGGATTTCCTGCTTCTGCATCAGCTGGTCCAGTAGGCCCTCAAACTGGCCCCAGTATTTGAAATAGCCTACCCCAAATACGCCGATGCGGGCTTTGCTACGCTTCCGGTGATGGATGGGCAGAGTGTTCACTGCCGGTTGTACCTCTATTGCCGTATGATTCTTCATCTTCTTTATGTTTTTACTACTGGTTAGTGCACTAAGTTAAAAATGAGCAAATTTTTTTATTGGACTTTTATTTCCGTCCTACGCTCCGACAGTGGCTGCCGGAGGAGTCACGGAATCGTAAAGGGACTTGATACGAGGAATGAAAATGATGAAAACCAGGAACGCCAGGGGATACATGAGGCCCGAGGCGATCCACAGGGGGCGGTAGGTGTAATTCTGAATCACCAGGCCCATCAGGGGGTTCAGGAGCAGGCCCGATATGGCTCCCGCCGTGCCGCTCAGCCCCACCACCGTTGAGGTAGCCCTTTCTCCGAAAATATCGGAAATGGAGGTGATGTAGTTGGTGATCCAGAACCCATGGGCGAACATGAACACCGACATCAGGGCGATGGCAACTTCCACCGAGGCCACCCATTCCACCAGCGGCGTCACCAGGGTGAGAGCCGCGGCGACCCCCATGATGGATTTGCGGGCTTTGTTGATAGTGAAGCCCCGCTTGATCAGGTGGTCGGACAAGCCTCCCCCGATGATGTTGGCCACGCCCAGCGCCAGAAACGGTATCCAGAACAGCGAGCCGATGCGCTCGAAGGATACATGGCGTACCTCGCTCAGGTATTTGGGAATCCAGAACATGAGGAAGTAAAAGACCGGGTCAAGCAGAAACCTGATGACGATCAGGACCCATACCTGGTTGTTTCTGAGTAATTTGGCGAAAGGTACATGAACGGGACGCAAGATTGGTATTTGTGTTGTGGTTGAGGATGTAGCAGTGCTTTTCCAGGGAACCCACAGCCAAACCACCACCCACAGTATCCCCACCAGTCCCGGCAGGATGAAGCCTCCCCGCCAGCCGTACAATGAAGTCAGCCAGATGGTGAGGGGCGGGGCCACCACGGCCCCGATGGCCGAGCCGCCGATGGCCACGCCGTTGGCCAGGGCCCGCTCCTTTTTGTCAAACCACTCGTACACGGTTTTGGCCGCTCCGGGAAAGCAGCCCCCTTCGCCCATTCCCAGCAAAAACCGGAAGGCCAGCAGCTGGTTGAAGCTTGTCATGAACCCGTGCATGCAGTTGGCGATGGACCATAGCCCCACCGAAAGCGCGAGGCCGGTTTTGCTGCCTATTTTGTCGATCAGCCAGCCACCCAAGGTGAACATTAGCGCGTAGCTGATCAGAAAACTCGTGTTCACCATTCCGTACTGCACATCCGTAATGCCAAACTCCTCCTGGATCTTGATGATAGCTATTGAGAGGACCTGCCGGTCCAGAAAACTAAGCCCGGTGGCCACAAAGAGCAGCGAGACAATAAACCAGCGGGTAGAGGAATGCTTCATATCACTTAACGCACTAAGTTAACATCAGCAAAGCTATAAGTTGACTGTATAAAAGTCAAGGAAATGGTAATTTTTTTTTAAGTTATTGAAACCTGCTTATAAGAAGATAGTGCTCCTACCGTCCGTCGCGCTCCTTTGTAAGCCCTGACTGCCTGGGCCGAAATCTAGACTAAAGGGACCATACCGCGGAGACCAGCCAATCCGATCCGAAAGTACCGAATGATGGAATAACCTGATGCCCATGATATTCGCTGCCCTTGTTGGCTCCCCTCATTTCAGTATCAAATCGGCCTGGAGACGCATTGCTTGCCTTTCCATTACCTTTCTGCCATGTATCGTAACGATGCGCTACATCGTCCTGCTTTATGGCAATGGCCATGGGGGCTTGCGCAGGGAAATGGATAGACAAGTCCATGGTTGTTTTTTCTTTTCCGGCTACTTAGCCGGCTATTTCTCATTCCAAACCAGGACGGTTGGTAAAGAGGACCTATCTTTGGGATTAGGAACGATGGTGCATGCATGGGATAATGCCACATAGGAAGGATTGTACGGAATGGATGTAACGTGAATCAAGAAAAACTATTTGTTTTCATTATTATAACGTAATAATAACGGCATAATAATGAACAGTGGTTGACCCAATTCCCACCCTTTTCCATTTCAACCAACTGTGTGTATGTACAAATGTAAAGTTTACTCATTAGTGAATTTTACTTTCAAGAATCGCAATCTGACTCTCCAGCAACGAAGCCGAGGAAAACACATCCGGATACAATTCCCGGGCAATATCCACCAGGATTCCCGACAGAGCCGGATCAGCCAGGTTTTCATGCAAGCTGAGGTGATTTCGGTAGTAAGCGCCGAAAAGCCCACGCTTGAGGCGCTCGATGATCGTAGTTCTGGCCTGCGGGTCGCTCTCCACCAGCTCCTCGAAAAGGACGACGTAACGTTCGTGCACTTCCCGCCGTAGCGCCTCCAACGCCTCCCGGGCGTTCTGCTCCTCCCCCTTCGATTTTGCGGCGGGCTTGTCCTGCTTCTTGTAGGTTTTAGGCTTGGAGGACACCACCTCCACCAGGTCAGGGATCGCCACCATCTTCTGCAGGTAAGCCCCCACATTCTTGACTTTGCCTTTTTTCACCTGCTGCAGGGCGTAGGCGACCCCCCGCTGCACCTGGTCAACCGGATATTGACTCAGCCAGTGGCGAACCGTTGACTCGGACACATACTCGCTGATCGGCGGATGAATCTCTTTAAGCAAATCTTTCCCCTGGTCATCAACCAATTCATAGGAGGAGTAGTCCTCCTCCCCCACCCCGCTAGAGACGGGCTGGCCGGCTGACGGCTGTTTACTGGCGACCTTCGTCCGGGTGACCCGGGTGCCCTCCTTACTCTCGATGTAAAACACCACCGAGTCAACCGCCCGCCCCACCTTGATCTCCTCTAAACGGACGATCCGCAGGTCTGTGCTTTTTTCAAGGTCCTGGATGCCCTTCTTGAGGATCTTCTGCTTGAAGTTGCCATACAACGGGTACTCGTGCTCCTCAATGGCCAGGATTTCCTTCAGGCGTTCCACCGTATAGGTCTTTTTACGATTGCCCAGGTTGAACTGGTGCTTGAGGATGATGTAAAGCTTCATCGAGTACGGGCTCTGCACGTTCTTCACGTTCCTGACGTCAATGGTCAGGTATTCCCGCTGCAGCTGAATCAGATAAGGTTTCAGCTTGGGGTTGAACCTGACCAGAATGCGATTCTGCTCGCTCTCGTTGACGGGCTCGCTCGTCTCGTCAATCAGGTGGATGGTGGTTTTGTAGACCTCCCCGTCCTCCCTGGTCTCGAAAATAACAAACTTCTTGTTGAACAACCGGTCGGCGGCATCCCTGACGGCCTCGTAGTAACGGCCGTCGTCCCCCAGGGAAAACATCTTGATTATGTCCTGGGTCCTGATCTCGTACTCCTCGAAGTCCTTGTCCTCGGGCAGCACCATGGTCAGCATGGTCATGAACACCCGGAACTCGTGAATATCCATCTTGGAGGTCGCTTCCACCAGTCCCCGGTTTCCTCCCTGCATCCTGACAAGGTAGCGATCCTGGTAATTGCTCTTTTTCCTGGTCATATTCCCGTTGTGGTCAAAATATCCTATGCTAGACAAAAATAGTAATCTTTTTATTATAACAAACTCTAAAAGTCGTTATAGTTGGGCCTATTCCGTGAAATCGGTTATAGTACGTCGTGATACTGGTTATAGTTTTCCGTGATACTGGTTATGGTTCTCCGTGAAATTGGTTATAGTTACCGTGAAATCGGTTATAGTTAGGCGCATATACTATTGATTTACAATAAGATACAGCGATGCTAAAGGTAAAACAAACAAAAAGAGTAAAAAGAACAAAACAGCGTTGTTGTATTACTAATTTTAATAGGAAAAAGTCTGGGATCACGAAGCAATGACCATCACTTTCAATTAGAAGAAAAGTATGCGCTTTCCTGAATTTTTTTCAATCATGTCCTTAGGAATAAAAAATGCCGTTCCGCCTCCGTGAAATTGGTTATAGTTCGTGCAGACCGCTCCTATCCAACCTCCGTGAAATCGGTTATAGTTCGTGCAGACCGCTCCTATCCATCTCCGTGAAATTGGTTATAGTTCGCACAGATCGCCCCTATCCATCTCCGTGAAATTGGTTATAGTTTGCACAGATCGCCCCTATCCATCTCCGTGAAATTGGTTATAGTTCGTGCAGACCACTCCTATCCCACCTCCGTGAAATTGGTTATAGTTCGTGCAGTACCACCTATCCATCTCCGTGAAATCGGTTATAGTTCATGCAGACCGCCCCTATCCATCTCCGTGAAATTGGTTATAGTTCGCACAGATCGCCCCTATCCATCTCCGTGAAATCGGTTATAGTTCTTGCAAAACCACCTATCCCACCTCCGTGAAATCGGTTATAGTTCGTGCAGACCGCTCCTATCCGAAGCTCCGTGAAATCGGTTATAGTTCATGCAAACTCACCTATCCCGCCTCCGTGAAATTGGTTATAGTTCGGCACTTCACACCCTTACCTTCATGCTTTTGCTTTCATAGATTTACTTGTTTGGTTATTGATTTAAATATAATATATAGAATCAATAATTTATAATTATAATAGAATTATTTAGTGTTTTATTAGAAATGTATAAAAAAGCCCCGGACGCTGACAGACGTCCGGGGCAGATGATGACAAACCTCTTAAAATCTGTTATCACAGTACAAATATACTGGTTTTACTTAGCAGGAAAAAAGATACTGTTGGTACACCTGATGCGAATTACGGATTAAAACTTTTGTTCAATGCAGGCCATTCCTACCGTTTAGTGGCAATAGACCGTCAAAAGATTGGCTTTACCTCCAGAAGCGTTCTGTTGGTCAACTGAAAGGTTACGTGACGGCCTCCGCTTTTCTCGTATACTTCAATTTCAAGCACCTTCCCCTCGCTCAGGGTCTTGAAGGGGATGGCCAGCACCTTTTCGAGCCTTTGCGCTCCGTTGAGATGGGTAACCTCCACCGGATAGGAAAGTAACAGGGGGACTTCCTCCTGTTGCAATGCCATTCGCTTCACCGTATTCCTGTCCCTCACAAAGAGCTTGATGAAGTCTATATGGTAGGGCATGTAGCTCCGGTTCTTTAGTTCCAGTTTCAGGTACATGACCTGTTGGCTATCCAGGAACAACCCTTTCAGGCGGACGGAAAAGTCCTCCGTTCGCCCCCCCAGCCTGCGGATGAAATTCCGCTGGTTCCCCGCTGCCCTGGCGTTGGAAATCAGGTGTGCCTGGTTGAATGTTCCCTCCGGCAGGACATAGGCATGTCGGCCGGCCCCAGGGGCGATTCCCAGCTCCTCGGTCGTCTGACGATCGACTGCCTCGTTTCGGGCCATCACTACGGTAAAGACCTCCGGATGCTCATTGTACCGCACCAGGAAACTATACAGCCTCCCATCCTCGGTGAATACGGTCATATTGGTCTCTCCAAGAAAGCCCCGGGTATCGGATTTTACCCGCAGGACGTTCAGGATCGTTTCGGGGACCATGGCCACGATGGATCCGCTTCCGGCGTCGAAATCCTTGATTTTGGATGGGAAAACGAGGTGGGTGGTTTTGGTGAAGGAAAGCTCAAGGGGGTAACTGCCCTGAACCGATACCCGGGCGAGGGGAAGCAGAAAGGGATGGGGCTTGATGACCACCGGCCGCAGGACGCCATCCGCAAACGGGAAACTGTCCGGTACCAGGGAATCAAGGGGTGTTTGCGCCGATACCAGCCCCCCACCCGCCACGACCAGCATCCCTGCCCAGAGCATGAGCTTGCTACGGAAGCCGGACTTGCTGCTAGGACTATTCATAGGTAGTGGTCGTTTCGGTGGATTCCTCGTATTCACTTTCTGCCCCGGATGCCGACCGGAGCAGAATCTGGTAGTTGGGCTGTATCCTTGCGCGGGGTTGTTGGGTCTTGCGCTGGAGTAGGTTTTTCCCCGCATTCAGGGCGGCTCCTATTCCCTGGGAGGCAAGCTGTCCCCCTACCTGCTGTCCCACGGTTCCCCCCACAATGTAGCCTGGGCTGACCAATTGGGATGAACCCTGCACCAGCGTATTGGCCGTTTGCTGTTTGATCTTCAGATCGGGAACATGCAATCCCTTCTGGCCATCCAGGTCAAACGCCTCCAGCCTGACGGGATAGAGGAAATTATCCAGTCGAATCGTGCTGACGGTAATATATACACGATCCCCATTCAGTCGGGTGATCCCGTAGACAAGCGCATTTTCGGGCAGAATAAGAGCCTCACTCCCCACCCGTATCTGGGTTTCCTCCTGCATGCGTAAGGCCACCGGGGTACCATTCGTTACCGAAACCCCTTCCCCTTCTCCGTGTACCACCGCCCGGATGGTTCCCCGAATCTTTTCAGGTCTCGTACGGCGGATTTTGCTGCCATTGAGTCCATAAAAGGCATTTCCAGGCTCCCGATCCGGTGTGGCAATCACCGTTCTGACGTGGGGTTGAACCTTGTGGTATTCCTTTTGAACGAGCTGACCTTTCCCGTCAACAGCTGATTGTTCTGAATTCCTGACAGCCGCCGGCGTGTACCGGACGGGCTGTCCCTGCTGTTGAACCTGCCTGTCAAGCAATTCCAGCAGCTTCTCATTGGCCCTCAACCGCTGTTCCTCCTCACGGGCAAGCCTGGTTTGTTCCGCTTCTTCGGATTGACTCAAGGCCGGATTCCGGTACATGTGATCCATTGAGTTGCCGACCTGCTGCCCGATAACTCTTTGCCGGGCGTTTGCCTGGTTCCAGGCGTTGATTTTCCGCTGTTCGCTGGTCTGTTTCAGCTGCCTGGCCGAGACGGCAGTTCCAGTTGTGTTACGGGCGCCCATCTCAGTGGCCAGTTCCTCAACGGCAGTCAATTCGTTTTCATCGATACCCGTGGCACTTCGCTTCTCTCCGCCGATCATCCGGGAATTCATGTTGGAATTCTCATCCAGTGTGATGCCGATGCCATTTACCTTCGACAGCGTATTCCCACCGTAGGCCTGGTCGTATTTTCGGTCTTTTGGAAGGTCCTTCACCCGGGCATCCGGTATGGTCATCGTTAGACCGGATGCGGGAGTAGCCTGGTTTTCCGAGCTGCCGATCCACCCCTGCATGTTACCGACAAATCCCAGGGATACCAGCATGGGGATGGGTAACAGTACTCTGAACACGTGTCGGGAAGGGATCGAAAGCTGTTTTGCTTTTTCAGCCTTCAAATCAGTTTGCACTTTCATAGGTTGTCAAAATAAGGATAGTAGTAGGTTTGTAAAATAACAGAAGGCCATCACCCAGAGCAGCACCACGAGCACAGCCGTCGTTCGTATCCCCAGGTGGCGCTGACCCGAATTCAGGGCTTTTCCCAACCGGGCGGATTGCCTGCTCAGCGCGGTTCGGATTTTCCTCCCCAGCGAATAGCCCGGTACATGGAGAGTCTTGGTTTTCAGCCCTTCTCGCGGCCGAATGCTGTTTTTTTTCATGGGACGGTTTCTTCCTTAGCCTCACTTCGCTGGGTAATTCTGAAGTTGCGCAGCAGGAATCCCTGGGGATTGACCTCAGACCGGGTAACATCCACCAGGGACGCTTCCGAAACCAGGGTCCGGGTACTCTTATTGGTGGCCCGCTCCTGGATGATCCTGAACACAGCCCGCACGGTGTAGGGGTATTTCTTCATATCCATCTCGACATGCTCCACGACTACCTTCTGGTTGGTGTTGGTCTGGATCAACTTCTGGTAAAAAAGATCCTCCTTCAGACGCTCGTAGGTCAGTTTCACCGATTCATCCGCCAGAAAGGACGCCTTCACGAAATTGGTTTCAATGGAGCGGGCATCCGGGGGATTGGTGAAGAACAGCTCGTGGAAACGGGTAACGTGGAATACCGCCTCAGCGGGCCGGTTGTCAAGCACATTGGCACTGAATGCCTCCAGAGCCACTCCCCGGTTCAGTACATAAATCCTTTTTGAGACTTCGGCCGTATGGACAAAAGCCATCACTACCGAAACCACGCAGAGCACCAGGCAACCGATCAAGACGGTGAATACCAGCAACCGGGCTCGTTGGTGCCCCTTTTCTAAATCGATCAGCTCTTTCATTCGATACGGTTTGAGGGTTGATTTTTGGAGTCGTCGATGATCTGCAGTGTCACGCCCTGGTTGTGGAGGTAGGTGATGCGGGTACTTTCCCAGTAGCCCCGGTAGGCCCACAGCACGCAGCCGATGGTCATCAGAATGGCCAGCAATGAAATGACAATGGCCTCCAGCTGGGTTTTCAGGTAGCTTTCATAGATGGATCTGCTTCTCATGGGTTTGTTCTTTATTAGGAATTACGAAAATGGTTTCCTCCCCGGCGTACCATCTGTTCTGGCGAATCCACCCGTCCGTACAGATGAGCCACTGCCGTTTGTCCTTGAATGGGCCATATCCCTGATGACCGAATTCAGGGCTCCCGCCGTACTCATCGCGGGGGCACTCAGGGGGCCACCGGCAATGCGGGTGCTTCCGATCCGGCGGGCAGAACTGGCCCCGGCCATTGTTTTGCCGGTCAGTCCCTGGATCATTCCGGAGGTCCCTCCCACCACCATGATCATATTGGTGAGTGAAGGTATCTGGGTGTAGAGGACAAGCAGGATGATCAGCACTCCGGTGTAGACCAGGCCGAAGGCAAAGGGATCCTGGGCGGGCAGGGTACCCGACATATCGCCGGAAACCATCATCTCGTCCAGAAAGCCCATGTTCAGGTTCACGGCGATGTTCTGATAGATGCCCGCCACCATGGGCAGCAGCGCGTAATTGATGTACTTGCCAAACCATTCGAGGGCATTGTTGCTCAGCCCGTCAAAAATGGAAAAGGCCAGCGCCAGGGGAGCAATCACCCGCAGGATGATCCGGTACACCGCGGAAATCAGGTAGAGGATGATGTAGGCGATGTCTCCCAGCAGCGAGAGCATGGACTGTGTGAAATCATAGAGCGCCGATTTGAAATCGTCCGCCATTTTGCCGGTGGCTATGTTGAAGGATTTGATCACCACCGCAAAAACATCCTCGCCGGGTTCCCCGAATTCGGTTGCGTAGGCGTCCTCGCTTTCCTCAATATCCTTCCATTTTTTCCTGACGGCTTCATCCCGTTTCTGCTGCAGCCGGGCCACCCTTACCCGCACCGATTCACTGTCGGCCTGGGCGGCCACGGCCACTTTCTTAAAGGTAGCGTCTATCAGGTCCGTAAGCTGGGGCACCAGCCCGATCAGAATCATCAGACCAAAGGGCCGGAGCAGGGGGAGGAAGTTGATCCCCTCGTTGCGGACGATCTGACCCGAAATCTTGGAGGCTATGTAGCACAGTCCGGCAATGCCGGCAATGGCCCGGGAGGCGTTCATGAGCTCCACCCCGATACCACTTCCGTAGGTGTTTCCCGCAATTTCCCGGGCGTACATCGTATCGATGATCTTGAGCAAATCGGCGCTGCCGAATGCCAGTAGGGTGGTGAGCATCATTGTGGTTTGGTTTTGGTGGTGGACTGTCCCTTGTATTTTTGGGCAATGGCCCGGTTGGCGGCATCCAGTTTTTCATTCATCTCCCGTTGGTACTGTTCCCGGAGCGGGGCGATGGTCTGCTGGATGAGCCGGTTGCGTTCAAAGTCAATGCGCTTCTCATAGGCATCCCACAGGGGCCCGCAGACTTCCTCCATCTGGTATTCCCAGTCCTTCACCGCCTTGTCGAAGGCGTTTTTCCCCTTGTCCTCATAGGTGGTGGTGAACGTGGCCCCGCTGGCCGAATCGTAGTGCATGGTCGTGGCAAAGAAGGTGTTCTGTGGAGTCAGTTGCGGAATCATGGGACAACTTCCCTCCCTCATCTTGATGTTGTAAAAACCAGCCTTGGTGGTTTTGGGTATTTGCAGGCTAGCCAGAGATTCCGCCTCCAGTTCCGCAATGCGCAGTTTGGTATCGTATTCCTGGTACAGTTTCTGTTGAATCAGCGCGGCTTCCTGGGCCATCCGTCGCTCCACCTCGAAATCCACCTCCTCGTTATCGTACTCATTCCCGTAGGTATAGCCCGGAAACTCATCCACCCCGCTGAAGCTGCTGCCACCGGCCCTCGTAACTTCCGAGGCAATGTTGTACAACCGGGCCGTAGCGGCCTTGTCCTCCGCTCCGAAAGACCTTCGCTGGGAGATGTAGTTGATCCTGCCCACGTACCGGCGGATCTCTCCGTTCAGCCGCTGCAGGCGTTCTGAGGCATCATTCACCAGTTTGAGGCGGTGGCCATCGTCCATACTGGAATTTTTCTGTTGGACAACCTCGGCCAAATCGGTGGTGATGGCGGCCACTTCCCTGGCAAAGGAAACAAAGTCCCTGGAAATGACCGAGTACTCGCTGGAAAGGATGTGTCGGTCCGCGGCCATCACCCGGCCGTAGTTGTTAATCAGCGAGAGGGTCGTGGTGGCTTCTTTGGCCAATTCCACCCCGCGGCCAGCCTGTCTGATGAATTTCGATATCTGCACCAGCTTTTTGACGTTACCCACCAGCTGTCCGAAGGAAGGCTCCTGAAAGAATTTGATGATTGTGGTTACCGTCGTATGGATGGGGTCATAGGTGACCATTTGGGCCCGGCTGGAAACCAGTCCGCAGGCGGTCAGGGCCAGTCCCAGTGAAATCCGGTAAATCCATTTTTTTTCCATGCTTTTGATGAATTTGATCTTCTATGTATTCGATGGCTTCGGTTTTCCCCGCCGGGCTAAAAGTGACACCGTGTCACTTTTACAAGTACCTCAGGGCCTACCTTTCGCATACTGTTCCGCCCGCTCTCCCCTACCCCATGCCCGGATGGCCTTTTGGGTATCTCCCTGGTAGGCCACCCGGGCCAGGTTTTCAATTTGCTCCACTTCGCTTTTCTTGGTAGTGAAAGCCGCATACGCACTGGACGAAACCTCGATGCCATACACCTTCGTCAGGTCTTTCAGCATCACGCAGGCCTCCCGGTACGGGGGGCGACGGTGGTCGAGCGACCGGTTGACGCTCTGCACGATGGCCGACTGTTTCGGACTCAGACCGAGGAGTTCCTCAATTTCAGAAAACCGGTTCTCGTAGTTCTTCTGATCCAGTAGCACCTTGATGTCCGCGTTGTTGATGATGGCATCCTTCACCACATCGCTCCCCACCAGGTCATCCAGTTCCTGCGTCACCACCACCAGGGCACCATCATGCTTACGAACGGTTTTGGAAGCCCAGCGGAGAAAGTTGGCGAATTTCTCCTTGGTCAGGGCCTTCCAGGCTTCTTCAATGATCAGGGTCTTGATCACCCCCCGCACATTGAAGAGCTTCCGCACATAGGTGTTCATGATCATGATGGTGGTGACGGGAAACAGCACCGGATGATCCTTGATGTTGTCGAGTTCATAGATGACGAAGGGAAGGTCCATCAAATCAATGTTGGAAGTGGAATTCAACAGAAAGCCATATTGCCCGTCCCGGTAGTAGGGCCTGAGGCAGTACAGGAAGTTCCTGAGGTCAAATTCCAGGCCGTCCCTTCCTCCGTTCCGGGAGAACACGGCGGGATAGGAGTTTCTGGTATAGTCGTAGAAGGTGTCGAAGCAGGGGAAGATCCTGCTTCCTTCTAGCCTTTCCAGCCGCAGGGACAGGTAGTAGTTGTGGAGTATGTCGCGGATGGTCGTCAATTCCGCATTGGTGATACGTTCGTTGTCCGTCTTCCAAAGCGACAGCAACAGCTCCGAAAGGGCGTCCTCGTCTTCCTCCCTGGGTTGCAGGTCCCGGAAAAAGAACGGGTTGAAGCTGATGGGATTTTCCTTTTCATAGGTGATGTAGCGGCCCCCCATTACCTCGCAGAGTCTCCGGTAACTGTGGCCGACATCCACAATGCTGACATGCATCCCCGCGGTCAGCAGGTAGTATACCATGTTGTTGGTGAAAAATGACTTGCCGGATCCCGACGGCCCGACGATGAAGGTGTTCCGGTTGGAGATGTGTCCCTTCCGGAGGGGTTCATCGAAAAGATCTACCATCTTGGGATGGCCGAACCGGTCCGTCAGACGAATGCCCGACTTTGAGAAGGGAGCATCATTGTAATTGCCTTCCAGGGCCAGCAGGCAGGTGGCTTCCTCCGCGAAGCAGGTCAGCCAGTTGTCCTTTCCCAATTCGGCGATATTGCCCGGGATGCAGGACCAGTACAGGGTGGAAGCATCATGCCGGGCCAGGCGCGGGGTGAAACCGATGGTGGACAGTGCGGATGCCGTACTGGACCGGTAGCTTTCGGCCGTCTCCCGGTCACACTCCCACACCATGATGTTGAAGTGCGCCCGGACGGGAACCCTGGCGCTTTTTTCCATTTCAAGCAGGAACTCATCCTTATAACCCATGCTTACCTGATTGCTCTTTTCCCATTCCGAAAAGGAATGGTGCCTTTTTATCTCGGAGACCAGTCGTTTGGAGAGGGCATCACGGTCCTCAATCCGGATCACCTGGTTGTAGATGTGGTTGAAGGGCAGTCCCAGCCCCAGAAAGGCACCGGTACTGACGGGAATGCCGAACCGATCGGAAGAATAGGGCTCATACAACAGGGAGTTGGACAGGATCGGGGGAAAGACCCCCAGTTCGGAAATGACGTAGGTAAAGGCCGTTTTGCTACCCACCCGCAGGGAACCATCCCCTGCAGTCTCCATTTCGTGCAGGCTCCGGTCATCGAAACTCAGGCTGGTGTAGTTTTCCAGGAGTCCGGCCCTGGTGTTGCTTCCGACAATCTCATCGAGGGACAAGCGCCGCAGGCTGACCCTTCCCGAACCATTCAGCAGGTACTCGAATTGCTCACAGGCATCCAGGAAGAGATCCCAGGTCACCGGTTGTAGCAAGTCCCTGGGCACCAGGTGCCTTTTCAAGAGCGAGGAATGTCGCGAGGACCGGGTAATCTGGGTTTTTCCGTCCAGATTGGGCCGGGTGATGAAGACATACCCCTTGTGCCGAAGGTAAGGGCGCTCCGCGAAATGCATCTCATTGTCGAAGGCCACAAAATTTCCATTTCGTACCGTCACACTGTTCAGATCCGGTTCATACGCATGGGCGATGTACCAATCCTGCTTATGCATGATATAACCGGTGGGAAGGGTTTTTATGGCACTGGCGTAGGCTTCACTGATCAGATCGATTTCCCCCTCCGACAGCGTGAAAATCTCCGGGTGGGTCACTTCAAAGACCATGGTAAGGTCACAATTGACCGAAATAATCACCCCGTTGTCCTCATCTATCCGGAAAATGGGATAAATTTCTTCAAATTTCTTCACTCGGTTGCTCATGATGGTTTCGTCCTTGTGGTTGAATCAATTCGCAGGATGGACCGGATGGATTTGTACCGGACCACGTACCGGGGTTGCAGGTTTTTGACCGGCAGCTTGTCAAAGCCCCACCGTCCGTGGGACTTGTTGTAGGCGGTTGGAACCGCATAGGAGGCACCCAGTCCCAAACAGAGAAATACGATATTGATGCCGAGTGGCATACCGACAATGTGCAGCAGGAGGGTGACCATGATGCACCCCACCGCTCCCCCGGCCGCCAGGTAAAAGTAGCGTCCTTTCAGCCCCTTGAACTCAATTTCATTGTCAATTCCGCGGTAAATGGTATACTGTTTCATAAGCCCTGTCTAATGTAAAATCGAATCAATGATCCAGCCCATCATGAATAGAAACATGAGCGAACCAAACCATTTCAGCATGAATTCATAAATATCCTCCTCGCCATCCCGGAACTTCCGGTACACGCGCACCAGGCCGATGATGGCCAGGGCCATGCCGATGTAGAGCGCCGCCTGGTGGGCTTCCGAAGCGTACGCCACGGCGACAAAATGGGGCGAGGTGCCGGCACTGGCCCATCCGGCCCCATCGGTATAGATGAAGGCCTCGACCGCGTATATGAGCGCTGAAGCCCCCACCAGGCCTCCCAGCCACCGGATGGCGGGGCCCTCGAAATCATCCCCCTTCTGCATACCCTGATAGATCCGGATACCGGCGATAAGGCCGGCCACCGCAATGAGTGACAGGCTCACTAACTTCGTCATTGCCCAGGCGTGCTCGATACTCATATCACATCCGTTTAGTTACCCATGAAGCTGCCCACGTTGGCATCGCCCTGTAAGGGCGTTTGGGAGGAGGCTATTCGCTGAAGAGCCGTCCCGATCACCAGTACGGCCAGGATGGCTCCCAGCCAGCGAAACACGTACACTTTCACCTGATCGTCCCCGTTCATGATTCGGGTGTAGATCTTGATTCCTCCCAGCAGGCCCATGAAGGCGCAAATCACGAAGGAAAAGTTGGCAAAGACATCCAGGTTTTCGGAGAGCGGACGGGTGATGTACCGGTCCAGTATGGATCCATCAATGGACCCCTCCCCGGTGCCCAGCAAGGGTTGGGACTGGGCTACCAGGAAACAAAGCGTTGAATACATGGCCATGTTGGTCATCGTTTGGTTTATGCGAAGAACACCGCCTGCAATACCGCCGCGATCGCCAGCAGGAACAGGACCGCTCCCACCCAGCCAATGGCGTTTTTCTGCACATCCTGATCCCCGTTTTGCCATTTGGAGTAAATTCTAAAGCCCCCGAACAGCCCCACCAGGGCCGCAATGATGTAAACCAGCGTAGTCACCGGCTCGAAATACGCCTGCAAATCGGCCGACGCCTGCTGAATGGCCTGCGCGCCGGCCTGAATGCCCGGATTCTGGGCAAACCCCGGAACTCCCGTCAGCAGGGACGTGCCGCCCGCCCCAAGGATCACTGCTACACATTTTTTCATGTACTGGTTATTTATTGGTAAAATTTGATAAAAACATTCCCGGTATCCTGAGGAGAAAATCAGCGTATCGTCCCTACGGTGTTTCTCCCACCCGGGTTTACCGCATTGAGGATGATTTTTTCCCTTGATTCGAGGGATTCAGAAATGACCTCTTCCCGGCTCTTGCCCTTATGTCCGATGAGCCTTGCGATGCGGTCCTCTATAACCCGGTACTCCTCGTCCAGGTAGGGGTAGGCCTCCGGATCCGTTGCAAGACTGTACCGTACCCGGCTGAGAAGCTGGCGTTCCTCATCCGTCAGATCTCCTTCCATAGGTCCATCGAGGTCTTCATCATCCGCCCCGCCGGTATCCTCTCCCGGGCTGGGCCAGTCAGAGTCCTCTTCCTCCTCCCCGTTAGCTTCCTCCTGAGCATAGGGGCTGTATCCGGCCGCATGCAGCGGTTCCTGCCAAAGCTCCTCCTGCGGAAGGGTAGTCTGTTGGGGGGGGCTGCCGGGGAAGGTGGCCTGGTGGTCGAAGAAAAAGGAGTCCTCTTCGGCAGGCTCTTGCTCGCTATCAAGGCCTCCGCCGCTGTGTTGCGGGTGGGGGGCCATGTGTGGGCTTCCCCCGCGCATGGAGTCGAATCCCGAAACGGGCGGCCTCTTGTGCAAATCGTTCTTTTTCCCGGACAGAAGGCCCTGGTAGGACAGATACAGGAAGGCGTATACGAGAAAGCCTACTAGTGAAAGCAGCAGGTACATGCCGTTGCTGATGATGGGTTGACTGATCAATGGCATAGTTTTTAACTATTTGAAATGTAAGGGAATCAATATTTTCGGGGCGTCATCCTCCATCCGGCGGGCGGGATCCACCACATAATTTTTGCCTGAAACCATTTTACCCCGGGCCGGGGCCACTTCCAGAAAAGTACCCTCCCTCCTTTCCACCAGGTTGGCCGATTTCACCAGGGGTTCGAGCACAACCAGGTTGGGATATCGCTCCACCACGGTTCGGGCCTGGCGGTATTCTATGGTGGTGGTTTCCCGCAGGTGATGCAGCCACACTGCCAGCCCGGCCACGAGTACCGCCGTCCAGGCCCACGAGTGCCTGCCCAGGCCATAGGAAAAAGCTATCCAGGGCTTATCGGTTGCAACGGGTTGAATGGCCCTTCTCAACTGCTCCATTTCCCTGGCTACCCGTTCAAGATTCTCAATATTGCTTTGTGTCTCCCGTTGTCCGATTTCCCACACCTCATGGAGCAGGGCGGCCGTCAGCGTATCCATCTCCAATCCGTATTTATCGCGGAACCTCCCTCCTATCCGGCACAAATCCTCCCCGGAAACTCTTTCGGTTTCACCCAACTTCATATGCGAATGGCTTTCACCAGTTTTTCCAGTTTGGTTTTGGCAAACCAGCCCGAGGTCAGGATACCTTCCCGACCCTCTCCCCTTTCAATGGTCCGGATAATCTTGTTGGCCAGCTCGGTGTTGGGCTCAATGTCCCCGAAGCTTTCTACGGGAAGCCGGCATCTTCCGGCTACATCCAGCAGCTCCTCCTTCTGCTGCGGAAAGGTCTGGAAGGTATTGGCATTGATCCAGACCACCAGCTGGAAGTGGCTGCCAACGGCCTGGTATATCTTCAGAAGGTAGTCCATGCAGGCGGTATAGGCGGTTCCTCCGGCGATGACAACGTGAAATACAAAGACACTGCCCAGGTATTGCTCGAATTCCTTAAGCTCCTCCTGGTTCAAATCAAGAGTGAGCAGGGCCGGCATCTGTTCGGATTCCGGTGCCCCGAAGTCCAGGTAGAACACCTGGTTCTCCAGTTCCGAAAGCTGTTGAAGACTGTCGAACAACCGGTCCCGGGCGATTTTCCGGTACCCGTCCAGCAGATCAATTTCGGCCAGGCGTCTTTCCTTTCGGGCCAGGAAGCGGAGCTGGGCCTTGCTGGTTTTGGTGGAGCTGTCCACGTCAATGAACGTGCGGCTAGCGTCCTCCTCGTGCTTGACGGCGATCAGGTAGGTCAGAAACGACTTGCCCACTCCCCCCTTGGCCTGGATGATGAAATTAAATACCTTCCCCACCGGTTGCTGTTCCATACTGACCTAGTTCTTGTTGGCTTGTGCCCATTTGATGTTGCTCTGCTGCCTGATGAACTCCTCGGAGAAGACATCCAGGGGTTTGAACCCTTCCAGCCCCCGCACGATGCTAGGGGGAGCTGCCGACTCGGTTCCGCTTCCGGTCCCCGGGCGTTCTTCGGATGGTATGTACTCTCCCCTCTCCCACTTGGTTCGTTTCTCCTTTTCCCATATTTCGCTTTTTTTCCGTAGTGTTCGGATGGTTTGAATTCCGATGGGAAGCCCCAGGTCCGTGGTGATGATTTTGGCCGCCCCCACCAGCGAAAGGGTATGAATCTCCGATTGATAGAGTTGATACAGTAAGCACATCCGTCCTTTTTGAATTCTGTTCTCAATCAGGAAGATCAGCTTTTCCCGGACCTCGGCCCTGGATTGAACTTGTAGTGGCGGTGCATTCATTCGGTCTGCAATCTTTGCCCAAAGATGAACCAACTTTTATAAATTACAAAATATTAAATCTAAAATATTCTATTTTTTTATTCATTAACATTCTACCAACAGGAGCGTAACACGCCACTAACACAGGGGCAACAGGTAAGCAACAGGCTGCTTGGAAAGAGGTGAGGCTGATGGTTTCAAAGCCTCAGAATTACGTAGCAAAAGATGATTTATCGCACAGCCCGGTACTATGAATTGCTGAAAGTTAGGGCCATCTTTTAATCAAAACGGTGTGAGTTTTATTTTTAGAAAAACAATTGTATTAACTAATATAAAATATGAAATTGCCACTATAAATTTTATAGATTCTGTTTCAGCAAGCTATGTTTTCGCCCGGTTAAAAGTCAACACAGTTGCACTTTACCGGAATGAAAACGGCTTGCCCTCCGGGAATTAATTCGCCCGGCGGCTCATTTTTAAGAAAATCACATTGGGTATGACGCAGCAAATGAAAGGAAAAAGGCAGGGGAGGCCGAGTCTGCCCCCGCGGGAGAAACGGCAAAAGGTAACCCTGATGCTCACCCCGGAGGAAACAGAGCGGCTCCGCCGGGAGTACGCGGGTCATAGCGTTGGTTTTTCGGTTTTCTGCCGCGAGAAACTGCTCAACCGGGAAGCAGTCTCCCTGAGCAAGCCTTTGGACGGGGGAATTCGCAGGCAGCTCACCGACCTCTTGAAATTCTCGGGCAGTTTGCTTTTGCTGGCGCAAAAAACCAGGGATCATGCGCCTGTCTCGGAGGACTTCCGCCTGATGGCCTCCCAATTGAAGCAGATCGTGCAGCGGGCGCATTATACGGTGAATGAAATTACCTACAGCCAAAGCTTGGTGTTTGACTTGTATAGGATTTCATTGAAAATGGGAGCAATCATTGGGGTATTCCTTCATAATTGTCCGGAAGACGATCAGGTACGCGAACTTGATGATTATCACCAGCAAATGAAGGAGGCCTTGCAAACCTACCTTGACCGGTTCCAACTCAAAACCAACGCCCATGATCGGTAAAATCGCCCGGTCGGGAAGTGATTTCCTGGGAGTCCTCACCTACTGCCAATACGACCGGAAGCCACAAGCGGCACTGTCTGAACGCCCGCAGCGAGGTGAGCTGATCTATCATCAGCACATTGATGCCTTTCTGATTGAAGATAATCCCGATCTCGATACGGTCGCCGCAGAACTCCACCGGGTGGCCTCCCTCAACTCCCGAACCAGGAAACCAGTTTGCCACGTCAGTCTTTCCTTTCCTCCGGGGGAAAAGCCACCTCGTGATGTACTTGCGTCCATTGTCCTGGACTTTGCCCAGGATTTTGGCTTGTGGGACAACGGACTAGTAGCCTACGTGCACCGTGACAAGCGGCATGAGCACCTTCACATCATCGCCAACAAGATTGACGAAAATGGGAAAAATACGTTCAAATCCAGCTTCAACTACCTGGACATGGGCCATTTCTGCCGCAAGGCCGAGCACAAGTACGGATTGCAAAAGGTAAAGCAAATGGATGTCCTGAAATTGGATGGGAAGGAGAACAGGAAGGAGAGCCACCAGCACGAGCACCTGCGAGCCCTGATCGACGATCTGCTGCCGCAGTCACCTACTTTGCAGGACCTGAGAATCGGCCTTCTTAAGAAAGGCTACAGGTCCCTGGTGGGAAACGGCATCACCTTCATCCACACCGGCAGTGGCGTGAAAATCAAGGGGTCCGATCTGGGTCGCGGTTACTCCCGGCTAAACCTGGAGAAGCGAATTAAGGGTACCTTTGAAAGCGACGAAAAGAGGAATGGCAGGTCGGTGAAGCTTTCCGAGGTACAGAAACTCCGGGAATTGATTCGGAGGCTGGTACCCCAATCCACCGATTATGATGACTTTGTCATCAAATTAAACCAGGAGGGATATGGGGTAATCACCCGCCAGAAGAGAAATCCGAAAACAGGTAACCCCTACACGGCGCTTTTTTTCACGAAAGAGTTTTCTTATCGTGAACCGGATCAGTCGAAATATCCCCCCAAAATACTTTCCGGCTATCAATTGGGCCCCGAGTTCAGTTTCCCGGTTCTCATGAGGAACCTCAACCGGCCCCTGTGGGAGGGAACTAAGGTGGTGCCACCTGTGGTAGTGAGTCATCCTTCCCCGCTACCGGGCACACCGCCCTCATTCGGGCTGAAAAACCTCCTTACCTCCACCAATGCCAGCCGGGTGGAGGCTGATACGACTCGTAGCCAGCCAAGGCGTGTGCATGATGCAAACCGGCCCGATCCTGAGTTGGAAGGCCGCAGTGAGCAGGAGAAATGGGATGAGAAACGCCAAACACTGAAAAACCGGTACCGGCGGCCCCGGATGTAAAAGTGACACCGTGTCACTTTTATGGAAACATTCTTCAAAATAATAGTTGGATATAAATGGCTCTTATTTATCTTTACAAAGTCAAGTTTAGAGTTATTCTTATCCTTTATGATCACCCAAGAGAAGATCGTTGACTTCATCCGGTCGAGGCCCGGACTCAAGATACCTCCGCTCGAAAAGGAGGCTGGTATTCCCCCGCAAACCCTTTCCAAGGCCCTGCTGGCCAATGCCAGCCGGATCCCCGCCAAGCACTTGCCGGCCATCGAGAAGGTGCTGCGCCAATACGGCTACACGGACGATTTCCGCGAAGAGCAACGTCCGGCGCAGGTGATCTCCATCGTCAATCACAAGGGCGGGGTGGGAAAAACCACTACCGTCATCAACCTGGCCAAGGCCCTCAGCCTCTACGGCTTGAAAGTGCTCATGATCGATATGGACTCCCAGGGCAACCTCTCCCAGTGCTACAATGTCCACGAACCCGAGCAGCAGATCATCGACAGCCTGCTGTCGGACGTACCCATACCAGTGGTGCCCATCGCCGACAACCTCTACCTTGCACCCTCCGACATCCGGATGGCCGCCCGGGAGAGCGACCTGACCAACTCCATCGGTTCCGAGCGGAGACTAACCATCAAGATCAGCCAGATAAGGGACCAGTACGACTACATCCTCATCGACTGTCCGCCCAGCCTGGGTATCTGCACCACCTGCTCGCTGGTGGCTTCCGACGGCTGCATCGTACCGATACAGGCCGAAGCCTCGGCCTACCACGGGGTGGCCAACCTCCTGAACCATATCTCGGACATCCGTACCTACGCCAACCCCCCCCTGAACATCAAGGGGTTCGTATTCACCATGATCGACAAGCGGCTGAACCTGCATGCTGACATGATGGGGCACATCAAGAATTCCTTCAAGGGCGTGCATATATTCGATACCGTCATCAGCCAGTCCAAGGCCGTGAAGGAATCGCAGGTCGCCAAGGAGGATCTGTTCACCTGTGATCCCACCTCCGTACCCTGGATCCAGTACAAGACACTCGCTACCGAACTTTTAAACCTGTAACACATGGCAAAGACCCGCGCCCTGGATAAACTGAAAGAAAAGACCGCCGATCTCAAGCCTACGGTATTCACCCAGGAAGTCTACATCAAGGCCAACCTGATTGTGCTGCCGGAACTCCGGAACCTGATCCCGCCACTGCGGGAGGATGAATTCCAGCAGCTGGAAAGCAACCTTCTGGCCAACGGCATCAAGGACCCCCTGACCATCTGGGAGACCACGGCTACCGTGGTGGCCGAAGGCCTGGGGCCGGATAGTGCTTCGCTGGATTTGTTGCCAGCCAAGGACGATTCCAACAAAGTCTATGTCCTCATAGATGGCCACAACCGGTACGACCTGGCGATGGCGCATCGTTTGGACTACCGAATCAACATCATTGACTTTGAGAGTCTGGACAAGGTCCGCGACTACATGATCAACTTCCAGCTGGGGCGCCGCAACCTCACACCCGAGCAGGCTTCCTACCTGCGGGGGCTGCGCTACAATAAGCTGAAGGAAGGAAACCGCTTCGACCGCATCAATGTGGCCCAGCAGCTGGCGGAGGAATACAGCGTCAGCACCCGCACCATCAAGCGCGATTCCGATTACGCCAAAGGAGTGGACGGGTTGTCGCCTGAGCTGAAGAACGAGGTATTGGCGGGCAAGGCCAAACTGCCCAGGGCCGCCGCCAAGGCCCTGGCGCGGGATAAACCCGACAAACCCATCGAGACGCTGGACGAGCTGAACACCGTCCTGGAGAAATTACCGAAGACTTTCCGGAACCTGGATGAATTGAAAGGGCAACCGGAAGAGTACAACGATGAGAAATCCCGGCAGATCGATGCCCTCATCAAGGGGGTGGCCCCGGAAAAACAAGCCAGGGGGAAGGATCCGGTAGGAGGGGAGGGGTCTTCCCGGGGGGAGGCCAGCCAGACGCTACGGCAGGATTTGAAATCGCTCATGGAGCAGGATATTACTAAGAAAGAGGTACTTCTGGCTATCATTGACAAGGCCAAAGCCCTGCTGGAAGAATTGGATTGACAAGCGACAAAAGTGACACGCTGTCACTTTTGCATTTTTTTTTGTTGGAATTTTTTGTTTTGGTTAGCTACGAATTATAAATTTAGTATCTCATAAGGTCTTTCGGCTTTATTCAGAAAAATAGTTCGTTCACCAAACGTGTAGGGTCATGTTGTCGAAGTTGAAACGTGTGGGGGTAATTCTGGGTTGGGTAGTATGGATGCTTTCGTGCGATACCCAGGGTGAAAGCAGTAAAACAAACAATCCTTCCGGAGAATATGTCGGTACCTGGAAACGGACAAAAGGTGAAAAGACCCTTACCATTTTTGAAAAGAACGACGGCCTGTTTTTGAAGTACCCCAATGGCGGCACATATCCCCTCAAATTTGAAACCGAAGGCCGTTATTACTATGCCGTGACCCCGTTGGGTCACGTTCCGTTGCTGCTTGACAAGGGAATTCTGACCATTAACAATGGGTATGAATTCAACTACAAGCGCGTCGAATAGGGTTTGAGCAATAGAGACATACAAGCGGGCTGGACGGTATCAGGGATCGTTCCTTTCCACCAGCCTCTTCTTGAATTCCTGCCGGAAAAGCTCTCCCGATTTTTCAAAATAACCGGGTTCCGACTGCCGGCGGTAAAGGGCCTCGTCTGCCTGCTCCCTGAGCAACCACTGTTGTTGTTGGGCGGAAATCTCGTGAATCTTTCTAAACTGGGCAGGAATGAATGCAATATTCCGAGCTTTTACAATGGAGGAATCCGTGTTTGTCCACATCCGTCCTGACTGTTGGAAGGAGTAGGGTACCAGCAAATTGGTGCCGTCCAGCAGCGGCGAACGCAGGTCTTCCAACCGATTTTCATTCACCACTCTTTGCGTTACGCTCGGATGCCCCTGCTGAGCAAAAGAAACGCCAGTCGCACCAACCTTCAGGGCAATCAGTGCCAGTAGCCATAGGTGTCTTGGTTTCATACCACTTCGATCGCTTAGTAAGTATATTTTGTCAAAGATAAAGTTTTTATAAATTTGCAAAAGTTTATTTTATAAAAACTGATAAGATGGGGGCTACCAATTCAGAAAAAGAGGGAAGGTCCAAGGGAATAGACCTTATATTTACTCTAGCCCTCCTGGTGGTGTTTCTCCACCACTACTGGTACAGCCATGCACTCTTCACCCAGATTCCTGCTTTGGGTGGGTTCGATCCCATCGGAATCCTGGACAGAATCCTGGTGAGGCTACACGAGAGGCATCAGCTTTTTATCCATCCATTGATTTCAAAAATTGCTGCTTTCTTTCTGTTTGTACTTTATGCCATAGGTTCGCGGGGCAAAATTAATCCGGGCCTTTCTGTTCAACGGGTTTACCGGTACGCCGCCATAGGAACCACCTTGTACTTTCTGGACACCATTCTCCTTTATATTCCCGGACTCATTTCATTACAGGAATCTGGATTTGTATATGCTCTGCTGGATACCTTGGCGGTGTTCTGGATCATTAAAGCCGGGCAATATGCCTCTCGAATCATGTTCTTTAAAAACAACAACGATATTTTCAATCATGAGAACGAGACCTTCCCCCAAAATGAGGAGTTCAGAGATAATTCTGATTCCATCCATTTCAAGACCCTTTATTACTATCAGAAGAAATGGCGGGACGGCTGGATCAATATCATCAATCCCTACCGGGCCAACATGATTCTGGGCACACCTGGCTCGGGAAAGTCCTTCGCCATCCTGGTGCCGGCCATATGGCAATCCATCTGGAAGGGCTATACGTCCTATATTTATGACTTCAAGTTTCCTACCCTCACCGTGGAGGCCCATAACGCCTACCAGAAGACCCTGCGGGAAAACCCCTGCGTGTGGGGTACTGACCGGCAATCCAAGGGGCGGATTCCCCGGTTCTGCATCATCAACTTTGACGACATCGAGTACTCGCACCGCTGCAACCCGCTGCTGCCCTCGGGCATGACCGAAATTCTGGACGGCTACCAGAGCGCGGCCACCATCATGCTGAACCTCAACCGTACCTGGGTGGACAAGCAGGGGGATTTCTTTGTGGAATCGGCCATCAATTTCCTGACTTCGGTCATCTGGTACATGAAGCTCGTAACCATAAAATACACCCGTCTCTGCGAGCAGGAACTGGCCAAGGCACCCGCCGAACGGGATGAGCAGAAGCTGCTGCTGTACAGGCGCTTCCGAAACGTCTGCACCTTCCCCCACATTCTGGAATTCGCCTGCCAGAAGGACTATAAGGAGATGTTCACCATCATGGCTTCCTATCCCCAGCTAGAGGCTTACGTGCGGCCCTTTGCCAGTGCGGCTCAGCACGGAGCTGCCGAGCAGCTGGAAGGGCAGATCGCTTCGGTCCGTATCCCCCTAGCGCGGCTTTCCTCCGAAACCCTGTACTGGATTATGTCGGGCAATGACTTTAACCTCGATATCAACAATCCCGACGACCCCAAGATACTTTGCACCGGCAACAACCCCGAGCGCGACGAGGTATATGGTGCGGTCTTCTCGCTGTATACCTCCAAGATGATGAAGCTGGTGAACCGGCAGCACAAGCTAAAATCTGCCCTTTTCTGGGACGAGCTGCCTACGATGTTCCTCAAAGGTATCTCCTCGCTGATGGCTACGGCTCGCAGCAACCGGGTAGCCACCTGGCTGGGCTTCCAGGATTTCGAGCAGCTGGCCACTGGCTACGGGGAGAAGGAATCGAAGGTGATCATGAACCTGCCGGGCAATGTCTTTTCGGGTCAGTTGGTGTTTGAGTCGGCCGAGAAGCTTTCCCGCCGCTTCGGGAAAACTCAGCAGGAATCGGAGAATGTGACCTTTGGCAAGGAAGACACCTCGGTGACCCTTTCCACCGCCCTGCACGAGGTCATCCCGGCCTCCAAGATTTCCTCCCTCTCCCAGGGGGAGTTCGTCGGACAGTTTGCGGACAACTTCGGGGAGGAAATCCAGCTCAAAACATTCAAAGCGGTCATCCGGGTGGACCAGGCGGGCATGAAAAAAAGTACGGATTCCCCTCCTCTGATCAAGAATATCGGGGAACTCGTGAAGCAGTACTATCCCGGCTCCCACTATGATCCGAAGGATAAGGCGCAGTGGAAAATCCGGCTGCTGGAGGACAACTACCGCTCGATTAAACGAGAAGTAGCAGAGTTGATCCGGTTGGAATACGAGGAATTCAAAGGAGCGGAGCAGGATGTGGGTAATCCGGGCATTTCAAATCAGAGACAGACGGTAGGAGGAAGGCAGGAACAAAATTGGTAAATATTGAATAAGATATTCTGAATATTTATTTGATAATAGCTAATTAATGCCAAAAATTGTACATTTAGCGCATAAAATAAATCAAGTTGTACTCACTCATATTCCTGCTTCTATACACATACCTAAATCGATTTGACCCATGTCCTCAAACCCCGAAATTCACGAAAAACTCGACGAGATCTATACCGAACCTGAGGCGATAGCCTTCTTCAACAAGCTGGTATTCTCCCTTTGCCTTCAACTCATTGTACTCGCCAAAAGGGAGAGCGGCGAACTGACGGCAGAGGAGGCCGACCGGATGTACAAGAAACCCAGCGAAAAGATGCTGCTGGAACCCTACGGCATCAGCTACCTGCAATACAGGGCCCTGAAGGAAGGCAAGGGCACCGGTCCGGTCATGATGACCTTCAAGCGGGTGGTGGAGAGGAACGGATACGATTTCGACAAGCTCTACTATTCGGAAGAGCTGATAGATATGGCCCTGGAAAAGCTCAGCGATATCCGAAAGCAAAAGCAGACGCTTAATGCCATGAAGGCTAAACTGACCAGTAGTTAAGCATTTTCATTCAATCCGGAATACTCTACTCCCAGACGCCTTTTCGGCGTCTTTTTTTTCTACAGCTGACTCGTAGAGTGTGAGGTAGGGTAGGGGATCTACCCATTTGCCATTTTTACGAAGGCTGTAATGCAAATGATAACCGGTTGCCATACCGGATTGTCCCATTACCCCGATTACCTCACCTGCCTGTATCCGATCTCCTATCACTACGTATATCTCGCTCAAATGCCCGTAGCCACTTTCGTATCCCGAGGGATGCGCGATGGAGATATTCTTTCCCAGTCCTGTTTGTTCGCCCGCAAACCTTACAATTCCTTCACCAGTTGCGTGGACGAACTGAAACCCTTTAGAACATGCCAGGTCAATCCCGTAATGCATTCTGTATTTCCTATCCATAGGATGATACCGCATCCCGAACTGAGAGGTAACGTAGGGATATTCGCTGTATTGTAACGGGCATAGGGCGGGCACTTCACTCAGAGGGCTGCTTTTCAACTCATTCTTCCTTCCCCCATTCTCTTGTGCCCAACAGCTTATACACGCCAGGAGCGCACCCATCAAACTTCCCCAGCTACCGGCACTCATCATTTCATTGAAAAAAATAAAAATATTAAATTTATAATTACAAATATATAATTTATAAATTTGGTTCAATGAGAATTTAATGCTGCTCATAATTCCCCGAATCATGCGGAAGGACATCAGCATTCAGAAGAATTTCAGCAAACAAACCTTACGCACGCCCATGAGAACGGTAACCGGAGATCAAGCAAAATTTTCCATGGAGTACCTCTTCGCAACGTACGGAGAGGATGCTCTGCAGCCTTGTCAGATCATGGATTCAGAGGAGGAAGTAATCACCGTGCCGAAAATAAGGGAGCGGATGACCATTGACGAGTGGTTTGGGCTACCCCAGGAATTCAGGCTATTCGTGTTGAAGGCATTCTACGCCAATCTCTGACCGCGTCAACCGGCGCGCAATCGGTAGCCCCTTACCAGTAAAAATCCAATCTCATAAGACCATGAACAAGCCCATTAACTTTATCAACAATGACCAGGTGGAGCTTTTCAATCAACTGAATAGCAAAGAAGTACGATACCTGGCCTTCGGTAGCTTTTCCATCAATTCGTACGAGCAGGCCCGGACTGATAGCACTGTGAAACTGTGGGTGGAGCCAAGCGGGGAAAATCTGCGGCGGCTCAACGAAGCCCTTCTGGAAACGGGAAAGCCTGCACTAAGCCTGAATTTTGATCCCCAACGCAAAAGGCCAATTGATATGGTCAACGGACAGGTGTCCCGGGACCGGATCGGGGTGGACTTTTATCCTGCGGTCAATGGATTTACCCAGGCTGACTTTGCCCGCCTGCACGAACGCCGGGAAAGCATACCGGCCCAGGAACTGGCGCAGGATGCCCTTGACAAATCAGTTTCCATCAGCCACATGTCTTTGCCCGACCTGTACCACAATACCGGCCATACGAGGGGCAAGGCTAAGGAGTACAACCTGACGGTACTGTATAAGGCCGCTGATGCATTTGGGGTAAAGGCACCGGATCTACCCCAGCCATCTGCTTACCTAACATTGGATACCGAAAAACAGGAATCGAAGATATCTTCTGGGAAAAAATCGAAACAACCGACTTTCGAAAAGAGGGATTTTCAGCAAATCAGGCAGGAACTGGATATGGAAGTAGTCCTGCAGCACTATGGCTACCAGTTGAGCTCCAAGACCAAACCGAAGGATGTATGGCGGGTCTATAAGTCCGGTCTCGAAGGCGATAGCCAGCGATTTGCCGTCATGACCAATCCCAGGAGCGGGTACAAGGGGTTTGTGGAATTGAACAACACCTCCCTCCGCGGGGATGTGTTTGAATTTATCCGGTACAAGGAGGGAGATTACAAAAATGCCTTCCGGGTGGTGGATGAAATCCTGGGCAACCCCCACTATGAGCGGAAGGCCGCCCAGGTGGCTCCCCTCACCCCGGCCCAACCCCGGCAATATTTGCAGGATGAGAAGCTCCGGCAGTCGGACCTGATCAGGGAATACGGGATCAGTCACTTTGCCGATAGTCATTCGGACTACCTGACTGCTAAAAGAATGATTGGTACGGATACAGTCCATGCTCCCGAGTTCAAGCACCAGATCCTGACGACGGTTCGCGGTGAACACACTAATGTGGCCTTTCCACTCACCTCCGCCAAGGGGAATATCCTGTCGATGGACATCCGGAACGAAAACTTCAAGAGCTTTCCACCGGGAACTAAAGGCGACGCCCTTTGGAAAAGCAACGAACACGCGGTATTGGTGGAAGAGGGGACCTTTAAGGTAAGTGATAAGGAAATCAAGTTAGAAAAAGGCACATCTGGTACCATTTCGAAATCCAACGGTACTTTGACCTTCCACACCCGTCATCCTCAGGAAGGAAACATTTCATTTTCCGTTGACAAAAACACTATTGCAACAATTCCCACCAACCGGATCGTCATTTCCGAATCACCGATTGACTCCCTTTCCTACCATCAGCTCTCCCCGCCCCAGCCGGGCGAGTACCGCCGGTATGTGTCAGCGGCGGGCAACCCCTCGCGCGAACAGATTCAGCAAATAGAGACCTTTGTGCAGAATAACCCCCAGGCCCAGTTCGTGATCGGGATGGATGGAAATCCTACGGGAAACCGGTTCGCTATCAATCTGCTGGGCACAAAACATCCCCAGCGGAACGATCGCTTCGCGATTATTCCGCATGTGGTGTACAACAACCCCACACCGGCAACCGGAGAGGGGGGCGAACCTAAGGAATCAAAAGAAGGGGAACACAATCTGCTGACGCTTGAAATCCGGCATCCCATTGCCAGGGAAGCCACCTACGAACACGCAAAATCAGAGAATGAAAGCGTGATCGAAAGACTGCTGGACAAAATGAACCTGTTCCAGCCCCGGGACAAAAAGGCGGTGGAAACCCTCCGGGAAAATTTGATTGAAACTAGTTCCCAGACCCTCCGAACCGTGACCGAAATCAAATTCCCCAACCGGGGCCGGTTGCTGGAGACGGCCCTGGATCAGCTTTCCGCCGAAATTGAAAAACGGGATGGTCAAAAACTCACGGCCGTCATTCGACCCACGGCCTCCCAGAATGATTTCAATGACGTGCTGCGGAACCGAAGCGGAAAAAGCCTGCCGGAGTCGAGCAATCTTATTTTGGGTAAGGTGCCTGAGCTGACAATGTTGAACAATACCAAAACCCAGGGGTTGAAGAACGAGGAAGTGCTGAGGCCTGAAACTACGAGCTCAGACTCAGACCAGAACTTACCGCAGCGGCGAGTCAGGCGGATGTGAAAATCCTTTCGAACAGTCCGGCAAGTTCCTCCTTCACCGCATCATACTCAGGAAGTGCGGCGGTGGGTACCTGATGGCTTAGGCTGTTGCGCCAGGCCATCTTCACCGCCCGGTCATTTTTGGGATTGATCAGTTGATCCACTCCGTGAAATTCCAGTCCCTTGTAGCGCATCTTCTCACGGAAAGCCCCGACGATGCTGCTCCAATCCAAATCCGGGGTGTTACGCGAAAGGTACCAGATGTCGTAGTAGTCTCTTGGGGCAGTGTAGGAGCGCTGGATCAGGGCCCGAATTTTTTCCGACAGTACTTCCCGGAGGTCGTAGCAGGGAATGGGCTGACTGCCGATGAGTGCATCGGAATACGGGTGATGCAGCGCTCGTTCCACCGGATCGAATATTATTTTCTCGTAGAGGATGATCTCCACTTTGATTTTGGATTGCCATCTTTCCGGGGGAGGAGGTGCGTCATTCTTACCATGGTCGGCTCCCCAGTATTTCACAATCGCCTCGTATCCCGTTGGCTTGTCCTTATGCTTCAAAGCCCTCAATGAGACGATGTGCGTCCGGATGCTGGCATGCGTGTGAAGCTTTTCACAGATTTTCCCCAAGTGCGCTTCGGTAAACTCGAAATCAGGGACTACCGCCGTGAAGTCAAGGTCCTCGGAGAACCGGTAGTCCGAAAACCAGCACTTCCGCAGACAGGTGCCTCCCTTGAACACAAGCTGGCTTTTTAGCTCTGGAAAGGAATACAGGACGGACAGGAAGTGACCCAGCACCCAATCCTTGTCAATTACGGCTTTGGTCACACCCGCCTGTTCGGCTATGGTGGAAATTTCTTTCTGAAGAATCATGATCAGTACTGCCGGTGGATAATGTTTTTCAGGTCTTCCTCAGAGATATTCATGCGGAGTTTCCAACTACTGACATATTCCCCTTCCTCGTTCCCGGCCGGATCAAAAACAGTGTACTTTTCATGGACCAAAGTTTTTGCATACCGTACGAAATCCCGCAATTGCCTTTTCCCGAAACGCTCGGCCAGATAGCCCATGCGCCTGGTCGCCGATCCATTGCGGTTGGCCCGGCAGGCCCCGATCAGGCTTTCGCTGTGTACATCAGCCTCCCGGAAGGCACGGATGAGTTCGGCGTAGCCCCCCGAGTACTGCGGTAGGTCAAAACAGTCGGCCAGGGTCTTTTCCAGAGAAGTGACGCGGTAGCGGTGGTTGCCATATCCTTCCCATATCACCCCCATCTGCTTATGGGGCGCTATTTTCACAAATTTGTAATACACCCCGAATACGGTTTTGTCCTGCTTTACTTTGGTGGTTTGCACAAACACCGAGTTGGGAAACTGCTCGGTAAGCCCGTAGTGGTGCAGGGCCGACCAGTAGGCGATCACCCCATCGGCTACCAGGTAGTTGCCGATCACATGTTCTTCCCGGAAACCGTAGCGACAGTACTTGCCCCGCTCGATTCGGGACAGAATCCGCTTGTCCGCCAGATTTTCCAGGAGCGCAGGCAGGTCCTCCACCTCATCCCCCAGGCGGTTCCGAATCTCATCCAGCGTGAAGATGTCCAGCTCATGATCATTTAGCAACAGCATGAAGTCAATCTGCCTGGGCGTGAGATTTTCCGATAGATAGGTTCCTTGTGACATAACCTTTTGTATTAAGATAAACCCTATAACTTTGGGTTTATCATTAAACGATTAGTAAAGTTAGTGATAAACATTCACAACTCCAATTCTGATCGAGTCCAAATCAGTAAATAGTGTTGGGATAGCTGTGTAGTACAAAGAAAGATAGAATAAAATATTTGTACAAATTTAATATAAGAAGATAGAACAAAATGAAAATATGATCTCAAAATTTATCTTTGATGCATTAAAATTCCATAAATATTGAACAAATGGGAAGAGGAGATTTTATACTAAATAGTACTATTCAAAGTTGTATCAAACAGCAAAAAGCTGTATATTTAGTATAGTTAAAGCGGTTGACAGACCGCCATTTTCAAACCTCTTACTTTTTGTTATCATGGAAAATCAACATCCATCCCTTGTTACCTCCCTGTCTGATTGGGAGGTGGTCCAGTCCGAAATCTCTACCTTATTCCAGGGGGATTTTCAGCAACTTTCCGGCCACAAAGCCCTGCTTCGCTCCGATACCGGAGCCCTGTTGAATGTATGCAAATTGGGCTATAACCCCATGTCCAATGCAGCATTTATCCGAAGCGTGGAGCGGTTCTCTGACGTAACCCGGTTTCCTATTGAGGCAATCTATGAATTAGAAGGAGGCCGGAAAATGCTCGGCTTCCTCAAATGCACCGAAACCTTTGAGGTAGGCGGATTCAGTTTTTGCGATCACCTGATGATTGGCAACAGTCACGACGGTAGCACTACCTTCTTTGTGGGAAATTCCAACATGATGGTACGGTGTAAAAACCGCTTTGCCCGGCAGTTCCGGTCTCTAAAAGTCAAGCATTCCTACAACCTGGAAGTGGGGGTAGAGAGGATACAGGAGGAGTTTCACAACTACCGCAAAAGCCTCACGGACTACTACAACAGCCTGTATGCCTTCTCGAAGGTGGAAGTATCCAAAGAAATTCACGATAGTTTGGTAGCCCGCATTGCCAATCTCAGCCGCGAGGAACGGTTAGGCCAGGAGGAAATCAGTACGAGAAAGAAGAACATCATCACCAGTATCGAAGCCAGTCTTCAGGCAGAAATGCAGGCCACCGGGTTCACGTTGTTTGGCCTTTTCAATGGCCTGACGCACTATACCTCCCACGTGATGAAGAATACGAGCGACAATGAACTGTCCATGTTCAACCGGGCCGAAAAGATCAACGCCGGCGGCTATGCCCATTGCCTGAGCCTGTCCAACGGACACCGGATCCTGAAGGCAACTGATTTGGATGTATTCAGCGGATTAATTGCCTGATTTACTCACAAACCCTCCGGTCTTTTACCGGACCGGAGGGTTCAAAAATACGACTTATGAAAAATCTGGATAACATGCTTACAAGGGAAATGTCCTGTTTGGCTTGTGAAGAGGTGAAGGTCTACCTGCTTCGAAATCATGACCTATATGTATTTGGGAGTGAAAGCGCCTGCCGCACGGTATTGAATTGCATAGCTAGCAGCAAAACGGGTGCAATGCTAAAGTTTACCGCCGATCCGTGGTACCAATGGTATCTTGTAGTACCTGATTATTGCTGAAAACGAAAACGCGCACAAAAAAATCGGCGGGCCTTGGAGCCCGCCGATTTTTTTGTGTACAACCTACTCTTAGAAATTGGAGTAGAACACAACATATTGTTAATTTAAACAAAAAACATAAATTTGATATATCATAATTTATAATAAATGGATAAAATGGAAAACCAAAGTAGGGAAACCGGGGAGGGGTATTTCTCGAACCGGATCAGGCACTATCTGATTGAACACCATCCTGACCTTGTGAAAGCGGAGAACTTCCACAAGAAAGCGGAGGCATACGCGCAACAGGCCATTCAGCTTTTCCTGGCTTACGATCAGGCGGGGATGGCGGCCTACGAAGCTATGGATCGGGCCCTGGTGGAAACCCTGGAAGGGATACGCTCGCCTAACGGAATCTTGACAGACTTCCTGATGGATCACCGGAAAATTCTGGTAGCTCTATACCCAAAAGTTGAGATAGAAGAGCCCCAAGTGTTGCAAACGATCCTGCGCGAAAACTACCGCCAGCTACTCGCCGTGATGAATGCGCCTACCCCGGAAGTGGCAAAAAGAGCCCGCCAGAAGCTCTTTCAGGGGGTATTGAAAACGCTTTCTGAAACTTCCCCTCCCACCTCCTGACCATCCTGACATGAGTAAGACAGAACAGATGCGGGCAAATCTTTCTGCCCTGGAACTGGTCTTCCGGCTGGGGCAGGAAGGGCGGAAGGCGACTACTGACGAAAAGGAAGTATTAACTGGGTACGTCGGTTTTGGGGGCCTCAGCGAGATTTTGATTGATCCCCGAGAGAACTTCCTTTGGACGCCGGCCAATCAAAGGCTAAGGCCATTGGTCATGGCGTTTCATGAAATGCTTGAAAAAGAGAATCCCGGTCGAAAAGAGGAGTATGTCCAATCGGCTAGAAATAGCGTGCTCACTGGATTTTATACGCCCCTGCCGATCATTCGCGCTTTTTCAGAGGCACTTCGGGAAGCAGGTATTTCACCAAATTCGGTTCTGGACCCTTCCGCCGGCAGCGGTCGGTTTATGGAGGTACTACGCACTGCCCATACCCCCGCTGAGGTAGTGATGTACGAAAAGGACCTGTTGACCGGCCTACTACTCTCGGCTAAATCCACCGACCGGGTCCGGATTGAAGGCTTTGAAAACACGGGAGGAACTTATGCCAACCGTTTTGACCTAGTGACAAGTAACATCCCCTTTGGCAGCATTCCGGTTTTCGATCCCTACTTTGCCAGAAAGGGAGAAGTCGAGAACCAGGCCACCTCGCTGATTCACAATTACTTTTTCCTGAAAAGTATCGAACTGGCCCGCCCCGGCGGATTGGTTGCCCTGATAACCACCGATTCCTTTGCCAATACGGCGGGAAACAGGATTTTCCGGGAAAATCTGCTGAGAAAGGCCTCGCTTGTCTCCGCTGTCCGGCTCCCCCACACCCTTTTTCAGGAATCGGGGACAGAAGTAGGCTCGGATTTTATTGTCGTTCAAAAAAGGAATAAACCCAGCAGTACTTTCTCCCCGGAAGAAAAGCTATTTCTGGAAACGACGGTAGATTTGTATGAGTCGGCGATTGCACCATCCAACGGCTATTTTGACGCCTTTCCGGAGCGTATCATTCACACGGATCGGGAGCTATCCACTAACCAGTACGGAAAGCCCGCCCTGATTTATTCACACAGCGGTGGATCGCAAAAAGTAGGGGAGGAGCTAGCAGCAATTTTCGCTAATGATTTCAATCAAAATATCAACCGCATACTATATGAATCAAAAGCAAACCAGGTTCAGCGGTCAAAAGATACCCCGGCGGGCCAACTAAGCCTTTTCTCCCAACCCGGCAATCAGGAGCTGCCGCCTACGAACCCTGTACCCTTTACGGGTACGTATTATAATCACCTGGTGGAAGGTAGCGTGGTAGCTCAGGAAGGAAAGCTTGGTAGGTTGGCCACGGATGAAGCGGGTACCCTGGTATGCCAGCCGCTACGACTCACCACCCGACAACGCGACCTCTGGCAATCGTTGTTGAATATTCGCGAAAGCTACTTCCAGTTGGTACACCAGGAACGGGACCGGGGACAGGAAGCACCGGTACAACGGGAGCAGCTCAATCGTAGCTACGATGGATTCAGGGATCGGTTCGGATGCCTGAAAGACAAAGCCAATTTGGATACTGTACTCTTGGATCCAACAGGCAGACAGCTGCTCTAGCTGGAAGTATACAACGAGCAGAAGAAAACGTATGAAAAATCGGACATTTTTAGAAGCCCGGTGCATCTGGCCAGGGCGAAAGTAGAGGTTTTCAGCCCGGTGGAAGCCTTAGCTGCGTCGTTGAATCGGTTTGGAGGGGTTGATTTGGGCTATATGGCTGAACTATCCGGTCAAAGGCAGCAAGAGTTGGTACAACAGCTCGAAAACCAGATTTTCTATCATCCCGTTGAGGGTAAGTTTCTGACCCGCGATGTACTGGGGTCGGGGAATATCCAGCAGAAGCTGGACGATATCCGGGCAATAGAACCAGCCAATGAATCCGAGCGCACCCAAATTGCAAAAACTGTTCAGTTTCTTGAAAGTGTTAAACCGGAAAAGGTACCCTACGAGCTCATTGACTTCAACCTGGGGGAACGGTGGCTGAATCCGGAACTGTACTCCCGTTTTGCCTCCGATTTCTTTTCCTCCGCTGTCAGCGTCAGCTATTCGCCCACCCTGGATGACTTCGGGGTGAAGGGGCTGGAACATTACTATAACCCAAGAATCACCGAGGAGTTTGCAGTGCAGGCAAGCCACCGGATGTACACCGGCCTGGACCTGCTTCGGTACGCCCTGCTGGATACCGTGCCCAATATCACCAAAACCGTGGAGGACGAGGGGGGGCGGGAAGCCAAAGTTCGGGATTCGGAGAAGATTCGGCTGGCTTCGCAAAAGATCGATGCCATCCGCAACGGGTTCACGGACTGGATGCGGGCGCTGCCAATGGGGGACAAAACACAAATTGAGGATACCTACAACCGGCTGTACAATGCGGAGGCAAAGCAGAAATACGATGGATCGCATCTGGAATTTCCCGGTCTGCAGCTTCGGAACCTGGGCATAGAGTCCCTGTATGGCTCCCAGAAGGATACCGCCTGGATGCTGATGCAAAATGCCGGAGGCATCGTGGATCACGAAGTGGGTACGGGCAAGACCCTGACCATGATTGTGACGGCCTATGAAATGAAGCGGCTGGGCCTGGTGGCCAAGCCCATGATCGTGGGCATGAAGGCCAACGTGGGGGCCATCGCCGAGACCTTTCGGCTGGCCTACCCCGACGCCCGGATTCTGGCCCCTTCGGAAAACGATTTTTCCCGGGCAAAACGGGAAAAGCTTTTTGACGCTATGGCCAATACTGACTGGGACTGCATCATCCTCACCCACGATCAATTTGCCAAAATTCCCCAGAGTTTGGATGTGCAGAAGAGGCTAATTGGTAAAGAGGTGGAAAATTTGGAAAAAGACCTGCGGGAACTTGGTCGAAGTGGCCTGCGCGTTGGTACCTCTTTGTTGAAAGGTTTAGAAAAAAGGAAGGTCTCGCTGACCAACAATCTCAATTCGATCACCCTCCAACTATCGGAAAGAAAGGACGATACTACGGACTTTGAAAAAATGGGTATTGATTTTTTACAAGTAGACGAGAGCCACAAGTTCAAGAATCTGCTGTTCACCACCCGGCACGACCGCGTAGCGGGTTTGGGCAACCAACAGGGGTCGCATCGGGCACTGAACATGCTTTTTGCCGTACGAACCATTCAGGAAAAGCGGGGAGGGGATTCGGGCGTAGCGTTTTATTCAGGAACGCCCATATCGAATTCACTCACGGAATTGTACCTGCTGTTCAAATACCTTCGGCCCAGTGAGCTGGCAAGGCAGCGGATGGAGAATTTCGATTCGTGGCTGTCTGTATATGCCAAAAAAACAACCGACTATGAGTACTCAGTTACCAACCAGCTCATTGAAAAATCCCGGTTCCGGCACTTTATCAAGGTACCCGAACTGGCGGCCTGTTACAGTCAAATTACCGATTTTCGAACGGCAGAAATGGTGGGGGTTGACCGGCCCGCCGTGGTACACCAGCTGATTACGAGTACCCCGACCGAACAACAGGCAGAGTTTATCCAAAAACTCATTGCCTTTGCAGGGAGTGGCGACGGTACGTTACTGGGCCGTGGACCCTTGTCGGAAACCGAGGAAAGGGCCAAAATGCTGATTGCTACCAATTATTCTAAAAAGTCGGCCCTGGATATGCGGTTGATTGATCCTACGGCCGGAGATCATCCAAACAACAAGGTAAGCCAGGCGGCCGCAATCATTCATCGGCATTATGTGGAATCGTTTCCGTATAAAGGTACACAACTCGTATTCTGTGATTTGGGTACACCTTCGGGCTCCTCCCTGTTCAATGTGTACGATGCCCTAAAAACCAAGCTGGTCCGGGAGTACGGGCTTCCCGCTTCGGAGGTGAGGTTCATTCACGAGGCAAAGAACGACCGGCAGCGGCAGCAACTTATCCGTGACACCAACGAGGGCCGGATCCGGGTGCTGATGGGGTCCACCGAGAAACTGGGCACGGGTGTCAACGCCCAGAGGCATGTTGTGGCCATGCATCATTTGGATGTTCCCTGGAAGCCTTCTGATTTTGAGCAGCGCGTGGGTAGGGGAGTACGGGCCGGCAACGAAACGGCAAAGCGACATTTTGGCAACCGGGTGCAGAACTATGTGTACGCCGTGGAGCGCACGCTTGACAATTTCATGTTCAATTTGCTACAAAACAAAGCCCTGTTTATTTCTCAGATCAAGAACCAGAACATAGCGGTGCGGCGCATCGACGAAGGCGCGGCCGACGAAGCCAACGGCATGAACTACGCCGAATACGTGGCCCTTCTGTCGGGCAATAAGGATTTACTCGAAAAGGCCCGGATCGAAAAGCAAATCGCCGGGCTGGAATCGGAACGGACCGTGTACAATAAGGATCTGGCTTCTCAGCGTAATTCCTTCATTCAACTTGAAAATACCCTGACCCGAACCAAGGATGTATTGGATCGAATCGATGCGGACAAAAGCCTGCTGGCCAAAAGGGGCGGGACGGGTGCCCCGCTGGTAGCGGAAAAGGATACGGAGGCACTGGGGATGAAGATGCTCGATGCTCAGATGAAGGGTAAATTGGGGGTGAGCCCGATCGCCAGTTTCGAGGGATTCGAGCTATCGGTGGATACCTACCGGTTTGAAGGGAAAACCTACCACAAATGGGACGTACGGTCTCCGAACGGAATCGTCTACCGGCATAACAACGGATACCTCAACACGGAGAAAGTCAAAACTGCCGGGGAGTATGTCAATAAGGCCACGGCTCCCGAATTGATCGAAAAACTGCGCCGGCAGCAGGAGGAGAAAAAGCAGGAACTGGAAAAGGGAATCCGCATTGCCTCACTAGCTCAGGGCAAAGCCTGGCCCAAGGAGGCAAAGCTACGGGAATTGAAGGTAGAACTTGGTCTGATCGAAAGGCGGATCACCGAGAGCCTGAAACCGTCCGAAGGTACCTCCGAGAAGGTGGCAGCATCAAAACAGGAAATTAACGGCCATGAGCCACAGCCCGACAGCCTTGAACGGAAGAACGCTTCCTTTACGCCAGCTGTCCGCCTTAGGTAGCCTGCGGAGGGAGATAGAAAACTTTCCGTACGCAGGCATGGTTATTATGTATAAAAAAAGTTGCATACCGGTTCATCCGGCAGGCAACGCTTCATACTGCACACACACAGCCAACAAAACCAATTATATCCAGCCCAAATTTCCATTTGTACTATGACGGAGGCTTCTTTGGAAGACAAGGCACTGATTGTGGATATCCTCACCCGGTCGTTCGATAGCAATCAGAGTATAAACTACCTCATTCCCCAGGATTCCCGACGCCAGGACAGAGTCAGGAATCTCATGGAGTATTCCTTCGAGCTCTGCCGCGAGTCCGGAAAAATTCTATTGTCCGACGACCGCAGGGCCTGCGCGCTCATCATCCTTCCCGAACGCCGGAAAACGACCTGGAAGAGCCTACGTCTTTCACTGTTTCTCATCACAAAAAGCATTGGTCTTTTCAACGTCCTGAAAGCGGTGAAGCGGGAAGGGCGCATAGCCGCCCGGCACCCCAAAACACCCTACTATCACCTGTGGTTTATCGGGGTAGCGCCCGAGCATCAGGGGCGGGGTAGTGGGGGGCAATTGCTGCGGGAAATCCTGGAAGAGGCCGGGGCGCAGCGCCGTCCCGTATACCTGGAAACCTCCACCCTCAAAAACCTGCCCTGGTACGAAAAGCACGGTTTCGAAATTTTCGACCGTCTCGAACTCTCGTATACGTTGTACCTGCTACGCTGGAAAGGATAAACTCTTATGTTAGTATTTGGCACCGAAATACATATCGTCACCTTCGTTTTCATTGTGCTGGAAACGGTCTTTTTCTTCAACCAGCTGTATGTGTACCTTTCCTGGCCTGACGATAAGATCCGGAAGTACTACCTGATCCTGCTGGGGCTGTTGATCGTGAAAAACCTGGCCATGGGCCTTTTTCCCGATCCGGAGTTTGACATCCCCCTGGTGGTGCAGTATGGCTTCACGTACGCCGCGGGCTTTGTGATGGCCTCCTACTTTCCGTACTACTTCTACAAGGCGTACGACCTCAGGGGGCTGAGGTTTCATGCCACCTACGGCATATTCCTGTTTCTCTATCTTCCCTTTATCACGGTTTTCCTGGTGGAGTACACGCTCACCAAAAACATCGACCAGTCGCTGGCGCACGGGCTCTACATTCCGGCGGCGTACAGTCTGGTGCTGGCCTACGTCATGTGGAAATCGATACAGAAGGAATTCAGGAAGGAGATCGAGGAACGGAAGTATTGGGAAATTATTGGGTTGTACTTTTCTGTCATCCCCTTCATTGCCATCGCCTTTTTTCCCGACATCACCCAGCTGGTTGAGGCCATTATTACCAATGCGGGCTTTATTGTTCTCACCTTTTTCTTCACCCACGGCGACATTCTGAAAAACCGCAGAAACAAGCAGATGCTGGACCGGCTCACTAAATCCGCACAGGGCCAGGGCCTGCCTGGAGGTACTCCTGTTTCTGATCCGCAGGCCCTAGAGCATACTATGAACAACTATGGGTTTACGAGCCGGGAGAAAGAGGTGATGCTGCTGGTTCGCGTCGGTCATACGAACCGTAAAATTGCGGAAGAGATGGGCATCAAGGTAGGCACCGTAAAGAAGCACGTGGAAAATATATTCCAAAAAACCGGGGTTTCCAATCGGACGGAACTGATCCACAAACTTACGCAAAATAGGCTCCCAGAGCCTCCTGATGCCCAAAATTAACCGAATGTACGACTTTATACGTACTACTTTCAGACCTGGAATTTTCAAAAATCCGACCAAAGACGTATTGACAGGGGAGAGGTTCTCCACCATTTTTGTGAGACCAGCCCAGGCCGGTGTCACCGGCCTGGTGCCGTTCCGTGTTGTTAGGCAAGAAATAGTGTGTGATGAAAACCAGATCCAGTATGAAAACCCGTACCCCCCACGCGCAAGTATCCGTTACCCTGCGCCCCGTCCGTCCATCCTTTCCTTATTTGCTCCATACTGGCTACGAGCTGCACCAGCTCCTGGCTCGCTATGGTCATAATGCCCTCCAACCCCGCTACCTCACCTTTCCCGGCCCGGGAGGGGAGGAGGAGATTCTCTTGGTGCCCAGGCTGCGGTACGAGATGGGGGAGGAGGCGTGGGAAGAATTGTGTCCGGATTTCAGGGAGAAGGTTTTGAGGTTGTTTTATGAGAAATTGTGAGGGAGTTAACAAATAATAATCAGGTTAAACGCATTTAATTTTATCTAGGAGTGTGTCGGACTTGCGAATTAGGAAATCTTCAGTACCTTTAGAATATGAAACATTTTATCGGAGCCAACCGTGGGCAGAGCACGTTTCTGCCTTACGACCTAGACGAGTGGCTGCCAGAAAATCACCTGGCCCGCTTTATTGTTGAGATCACGATAAGCTGGACTTGACCAGCATTTACCCTCAGTACCGGGCACGGGCACGGCTGCGTATGATCCCAAACTGCTGCTTGGGCTGTTATTCTATGGGTATTCCACCGGGATTTTCAGTTCACGGAAACTAGAAGCGGCTACCTATGACTCGGTTGCCTTCCGCTTCATTGCCGGCAACCATCACCCGGACCATGATACCATTGCCTGTTTCCGCTAGCGGTTTCTGGGCCAGATCAAAGGCTGGTTTTTGGAGATTCTGCTGATCGGCAAGGAAATGGGCCTGGTCAGGGTGGGCACTGTGTACCTGGATGGAACCAAGCTCAAGGCCAATGCCAGCAGGCACAAGGCCTTGAGCTACGACTACATGAAACGCCTCGAGCAGGAGCTCGAATCAGAGATAAGTAAGCTGCTGGAGCTCGCCACGAGCACCGACGAGCGGGAGCAGTCGCTGCCCCTGGACCTTCCTGCCGAGTTGCAGCGCCGGGAAGACCGCCTCCAGAAGATCCGACAAGCCAAGGCGGTTGTGGAAGCCCGGGCGGCCGAGCGTTATAGCCAGCAGAAGCAGGAATTTGACCAAAAAATGTCCGAACGCTCGCTAAAAGAGAGCCAGACGGGCAAGAAAAGCCCGGGCCGTGTGCCACAGCCCCCCGATGCCGCTCCTGGCCCTTCGGACCAGTACAATTTCACCGACCCCCAATCGCGCATCATGAAGACCTCCTGTGGCTTCGAGCAGTGTTACAATGCCCAGGCGGCCGTCAATGAAGATATGCTTATCCTGGGGGCCTACAGCAACGCACAGGGCAATGACCCGGCGGAGTTCCTGGGGGGCCTGGCCTCGATCCCGGTGGCCGTAGGCACCCCAACGGTAGCGGTGGCAGATGCGGGCTATTTTAGTGAAAGCAATGTGCTGCAAGCCCCCCCAACGCTGGTGCCCCTGATTGCAACCGCCAGGGAGCCGCACAACTCATATCCTAAGACTGTTTTAAACCCACAAACGCCAGGCCTTGATTTCCCGCTGGCCGACGGGCAAACCCTATCCGCGATTGAAATCATGAGAATACGCTTGAAAATTCCGGAATACAGGGCTATTTACCGCAAGCGAAAGCAAACCGTCGAACCGGTATTCGGAATTATCAAGGAGGTGTTGGGCTTCAGGCGGTTCTCCTTGCGAGGCTTGTCCCAAACGGACGGGAATGGTCACTGGTGTGCCTGGCTTACAATCTCAAACGCTTATTCAAGCTGTCCTTAGGGTGAAAGTAAGGGAAATTCGAGCGTTTTATCCCTATGCATCAGGCCCTAGTCAGTGACAAGGCATCCATTTGGGAAAAATCCGACTATTCACTTCTAATTCACTTCCAGGTTGATGGAAAATTTATTCCAGTTAATATGTTCAGATTCCTAAGTCCGACACACTCCTCGCATGTAAATTATTCAAAATCAGTGATGAATTATGTTCTTTCGCCGATTGCCTGCTGGTCCCTCTATGCTACTCACTGTATTTGGCTACGAAAATGTCGTTTTGTCCCGCAGAAATGAGAGTTGTTCCGGATAAGATGGGTGTTCCATAAAAATGCCCAGTGATGTAAAGCTCATTCATCGAACTGTACGTGATACCCAAGACAAACTCGTTACTATCAAACCCGTCACCTCCTTCCTGCTTTGCCCATAGCGGTGTTCCGTCCTTATCAAACTTTATCAGGATCAAGTCGGTGGATATGTTGCCTGTTGCATTTCCGGTTTCTTTGGTTTTGAATGTCTGGTTCCCCACCGTTACTGATTCCCTGAAACTTCCTACAACATAAACACTACCATCCTTGCCAGTAGTAATGTCCCCGGCGAGATCGTACTGTCTTCCTCCGAGGCCTCTTGCCCATTGGAGCGTACCAGAGGTGGAGTAGTGGGCAACAAATATGTCGTAAACACCATTGTTCGTAAGGGTGACTCCTGCAAAGGTTGCATTACTCCGGAAAATTCCCGTTATGCTCACATTGCCTGACTCATCAGCTGCAATGCCGGAGCTGAAATCACCTTCCACCCCGCCTGCGCTACGGATCCATTGAAGAGCGCCGTCATTATTTAATTTCGCCAGCAGGACGTCGCTGTCTCCACCCGAACCCAGGCTTTCTCCGTCCAGGGAAACAGCAGACTTAAATTCACCGGTCACATACACATACCCAGAGCCGTCTGTGGCTATTCCCTTACCAGAAGCATGGGATGATCCATCCACTTTTTTAACCCACAGTACTTCACCATTGGTGTTGTACTTGACTATAAACATGTCACTTCCATTTGTAGCCGTAAGAGTAGCCGAGCCGAACGAAGCGGTCTCCTGGAAGGAACCGGTCACAAACACATTCCCATCTCTATCCAGAGCTATACTTTCCCCTAGGTCGACCCCTGTCCCACCGGCTCGATGAGCCCATTGCACTTCCCCGTTGGTGTTGTATTTTGCCACGAAAGCCTCCCCGAAAAAGACGCTTCCGGTTTGAGCTACTGGGGCCGTGAGCCAGATGTGTCCAAAATTGATGCTGCCATTGAAGAAGCCAGTCACGTAAACATTCCCCTGGCTATCCACAGCAATATCCAACCCCGATTCAGGCCTGAACGTACCTGCACTTCTGGCCCACTGCACTACGCCCATTCTGTTGTACTTGACTATGAAAATATCACCCCCACCGGTCGTAGGCAAAGTGACAGAACCGAATGTTACCTGTCCATTGTAAGTACCGGTGATGTATACGTTGCCCTCATTGTCGGTGGCAATACTTTGTGATACATCGCCCAGAAATCCTCCCTCGCGCCAGGCAGTGGGGTGTGGTTGGGGGGCATGGTCTACGCACGCGACCACACTGGTCAGCAGAAGTGCGCACCAAAAAACACATGTCTTTCTCATAGAAATGATACATTGAAAATGATTGAATGGACATCAAAAAATGAGAAGGGTGCTGCAGTCTAAGGCATAGTGCAAAGGGTGGATAACTTCTGTTTACAGAATGTAAAAGATTTGCCTGGTGAATTTAAGTTAACAATTGAATATTTCCTAGTACGCACACCAAACATTATTATATTAATTGTTCTAATAGTTCAATAAAATTTAAGCGGCATTACAGCCAAATTGATATAATTCTCGGATTTTAGGGAGATTTTTATCTAACTCAACCCCTTTAGGCAAGATTAAAATAAATCGATCAAGTAGCAACTTGTTGTAGTACAGGGCCTTGATATTAGCCATCGAAAAGGGTTCTCCGGCTTTGACGCCTTGCTCAACTTTTGCCACGTTGACTGCCGTTAGGGCCGTGTGGATGTGGTACGGGGTCACCCCTTATATTTTGAGATAATAGTTAACTTTAAAAAGTACTAAACTAGAAGAACTGAAAGGTGAGAGTTGTGAACTATGGGGCCGGTGCGATTTTAGGGGGTCGTGATTGGGTGGCGTATTCTGAAATAGACTGGGTAAATGCGCTATCTCAAACTCAACGGTCTGTCCGGTGTCTTTTTTGAAACCGATGCTGGGCATTTCACTTATTTGTTGGGCTTGGTATAGAAGTGCTAAGATGGCCAGAGAGAAGTATTCGGCCAATTCGCCGGAGAGCGCCTTGAAGTCAGCCATTTGAGGGGCGGTGCATAGATTTTTTATTTCAAGAAATGCTCGTAGTGTACATTCTCCATTTGCAAGTCGCCCAGGCGATTGACAAGGGAATCCTTTCCCATGTTGGATTCGTCGGCCAGGGTCGCGTAGAGGTTACTTTTGGTTTTCCGGATTTCCTCATTCAGTGGGGTTGCCCTTGACTGGTGTTGCTCGATGAGAGTTTCGTAACGCGCTACCTGTTTTTCGTCGAGGTGCAGCTTGTCTATGATTACCTGCTTGGGGCCATCCTGCCCACCTGATGGTCCCCTGCGCGGTAGTTGGGGCGGTTTTCTGAAAAACAGGAGAGCAAGCAACCCAAAGTTGATGGCCAGCAGTGCCAATATAGCGATGGTCAAGAGTCGGGTCTAATTAATTATAATGCTGTTGTTGGTGGTCATCTGCATGGTAGATACGACATCACTGATCCCACCGCTTTGCTGGGTGTCGGTATGCAGGGAGGTTAAAAAGATACTCGTGTTCAACGCCAGTACCACTACGGTGGCGGCGGCGTTGCCACATCCCTTGCACCAAAACCTGGGGCTGCTCCAGCGCGTCTATCCGGCCCGAACCTGTTCGGCTATGATATAAGGATCTTTGTAAGGGTACCTTGAATCAACGATCCAACCGCGACTCGATGATCTCCGCCGCATTGCGCAGACTTTTGATAATCTCTTTGCGAACGGCGGCCGTAAACCGGATTTCCGGCAGGAACACCCCCAAAGCGGCTATTACCTTACTATTCTTCCGAATCGGCACCGCCAGCCCGATGATATGCTTTACCGAATAGGTAATTGCAACCCCCTCCCGCGCAATTTTTTCCAGCGCCTCGTATAGGGCCTCCGGGGTAATGGCCTCCTTCCAGACGATCTCGGAAGGTAGGCCATTATTGGCAATGAAGTGTTCCAGTTCTTTTTTGGAGAGGTATGCCAGCAGAATCCGGCCTGTGGCAGTTTCGTACACATTTCGCTCGCTGCGGCTGCGGACCTGCAAATCCTGATCGCTATGAACCAGGTGCAGAATGAATCGCTTCTGATTCCTGAGTACCCCCAGGAGGGAGGTTTCGTTGAGTCGTTCGGTTAACTCCTCCATCACATCCCTGGCCGCCATGATCAGGTTTTGGTTGTAGGCCAGGTTGTTGGTCAGATTAAAGGCCATAGGGCCCAGCTTATAGCCCTTTTTCCTGCCCAGGTGCTCCACATAGTTTTTGCTGACCAGCGTTTTTAGAATGTTGGCGCAGGTGGCCTGATTGAGATCGAGGCTTTCGGAAATTTCGGTCAGCGAATATGCCCTTTCCTGATCTTGCCCCAGATATTCCAAAATATCCAAAGCCTTAATGACGACTAAAACCATAGGGAATTGTCAAACGGTTGCGGAGTAATTGTCTTCAAAGATACGGTGATTCGTTCATTTTAGTCTAATTTACTCTCATTATGTTGAATTACCGGCCCATCCAACCCCCATCTACGGTGACGATGCTACCGTGAACGTAGCGGGCGGCATCCGAAGCCAGAAATACCGTTACGCCCTTGAAATCATCAGGAGTACCCCAGCGCCCGGCCGGTATCCGGCCCAGAATAGAGGCGCTGCGGTCGGGGTCGTTGCGGAGGGCCTCGGTATTGTCGGTGCTGATGTAGCCCGGTGCAATGGCGTTGACATTCACACCCTTACCCGCCCATTCGTTGGCAAGTGCTTTCACCAAACTACCCAGCGCTGCTTTGCTGGCGGCGTAACCGGGAACGGTGATACCCCCCTGAAAGGTAAGGAGCGAGGCCGTGAAGATAATTTTACCCGCCCCGCGTTCCACCATCTTTTTTCCCAGCTCGCGGCTCAGGATAAACGGTGCCGTCAGGTTGGTTTCCAGTACCGTATCCCAGTATTCATCGGGGTGCTCGTGGGCGGGCTTGCGCAGAATGGTGCCGGCATTGTTTACCAGAATATCAATGACCGGAAATTCTTTCTGCACGGCACTAATAAACTGGTACAGGGCTTCGCGATTGTTAAAGTCGCACTGATAGGCCCGGAATTCTCCTCCCAGGCCCTTTATATCCTGTTCTACCTCGCTATTCTGTAATTCGAGGTTGGCCGATACACCAATGATGTCTGCGCCCGCTTCGGCCAGGGCCACCGCCATAGCCCGGCCAATACCCCTTTTGCAACCGGTAACGAGGGCTCTCTTGCCCGCCAGATTAAATGAGTTTAGGAATGTCATAATTTAATATGGTTAGTGTAAGTGTTATGTAATTCCACAATAGTATTAATAAGGCTTTAATTATCCTAATAATCCAAAACTACGATAAATTGTATATAAGCAATATTATTCTTTATATAAGTGATATGAAAGACTAAATAATTGTATTAAAAGGTTAATACTCTGGAATATGTGGAGATTTTAAAAAATATTAATTACCAAAAAGTTTGTCTGTGAAGAAGTTTTGATTTAGTATTGCATTGTAGAATTCTAATTTAACAATGTTGAATAATAATCATAACCCTATGGAAAAGCCTTTTACCAATCGGTGCCGGGGATTGTGGCTAAGTCTCCTGCTAGCTTTGGGAGTAGCAACCACAACGGCCTGGGCCCAACAAAAAATCACCGGTCAGGTTTCTGACGAGAGCGGACAGCCTTTGCCCGGAGTCAACGTAGTGGAGCGGGGTACTACCACCGGTAGCTCTACCGACGCCAACGGATCGTATACAATCACCACTTCGGGCTCCAACCCTGTGCTTGTATTTTCTTTTGTAGGGTATGAATCGCAGGAGATAGCTGTAAATAATCGGAGTACAATTTCCATTACTCTGAAGACCGACAACAAATTACTGAATGAAGTAGTGGTGGTGGG
>CATMVR010000002.1 GCA_950075905.1 uncultured Persicitalea sp.
GAAATCCACCGCTACGTCTGCTCCAACTCCGGCGACCCGCTGCTGGTCCCCAGCCCTAACTCGAAAGGCCCGATCATCGATCACTTCGACTCCACGGCCACCCGGATGCACTTCATGTACTTCATCAACCAGCTGAAACCTGTACTGGGAGACTTCCGCAAAACGGCCTTAAAGAACCTGTACCTGGCCAGCTTTGAAGCAAAAAATGCCCTTTGGACACCTTCACTAGCCACGGAGTTTGAGAAATTGAACGGCTACGATGTGGCGAAATTCCTTCCCTATATCTTCAATAAAACTGCTTTTGACCCCACGACCACCGACCGGTTCCGGCAGGATCTGAACAAGACCATCTCCGAACTGATGATCAACAATCACTACCGGAAAGGAAGAGAAATTGCAAACAGCTACGGACTGAACCTGATATCGGAGTCGGGCGGGCCGGGACCGCCGCTGCACAACGTACCCGTGGAGGCCATCAAAGCGCTGGGTTCGCTGGACGTACCCCGCGGAGAGTTCTGGATCAACCACGAACGGCTCGACGAAACCAAAGACAGCGTTGATTTGCTGATGCTGGTTAAGGAGATTGCGGCCGCTTCGCACCTCTACCAGCGTAAGATCACGGAACTGGAAGCCTTCACCAGCTTCCAGAACTGGCAGGAAGGTCCCGGCGACATGCGCCCCATCGGGGACCGGGCTTTCTGCGAGGGTATGAGCCGGGCCGTCATTCACGGCTTTACCCATAATCCCACCAGGGAAGGTTTTCCGGGCAATGTGTACGCCGCCGGTACCCACTTCAACGTCAAAACCACCTGGTGGCCTAAGGTAAAACCCTTCAACGACTACCTGGCGCGGGTATCGTACATCCTGCAGGAAAGTGACTTTGTCGCCGATGTACTCTACTACTACGGCAACCGGGTACCTAATTTCGGCACGCCCAAGAACAGCCGATTTGCCGTCGGCTCCGGGTATGACTACGAGATTATCAATACCGAAAAACTTCTGAACGACCTTACCGTCAAAGACGGGCTGCTCACCCTGCCGTACGGGGCGCAGTTTAAAGTACTGTCGCTGGACGAAATCGTGGGCAATGATCCGGCGGTACTTAAGAAGCTGGAAGAACTAGCTAAGGCAGGAGCCATCATTACCGGTACCAAACCTACGGACGTGTGGGGAGCCAGCCAACCCGTTGCCGACCGGCTGTGGGGTGGATCGGGGGCATTTTCGCAGAATGATCTAAAAAAAGGAAAAGTGTTTACAACTCCGGTTTTGCAAATCCTGCAAAAGATGAACGTAAAGCCCGACTTCGACTATCCCGACAAAGGCTCGCAGCGGCTGGACTACATGAAAAAGAGTCAGCCGGTACTTGACTTTATCCACCATAAAAAAGGCGATATGGATTTTTACTTCGTCCGCAACACCAGCGACAAGGCCCTATCCCGGCTCGTATCCTTCCGGCAGCCGGGCAAATCACCCGAGCTCTGGAACCCGGTAACGGGCGAAATTATCCCGATCAGTGTCTACAATCCGGCGGGCGACAAGGTACAGGTACCTCTCTCCTTCGGCCCCCACGGCTCATACTTTGTGGTCTTCACCAAAGGGAGTACCACGCCCCGCTACCAGGCCGTCACCTCTGCCTCCGCGCACCCGCCGCTGTTTGCGTATACCCCGCAGGGATTGCAGTTTATGGAAAATGGTTCTTTTGAATTGAAGGGTACGTCAAATTCAAAAAAAGTAGCGAATTCCATCCAGACTCAGCCTATCAAAGGGGCGTGGGACGTGCAATTCACCAAGGGCTGGGGCGCCCCCGAAACCGCTACTTTCCCGGAGCTTATCTCCTGGACAAAATCTCCCGACAAAGGCATAGCGCACTACGCCGGCTCCGGCATGTACACCAAAACCTTTACCTACAACAAACCGGAGAATCAGTCGGGTCGGGTGTATCTGGATCTGGGGAAGGTGGGCAAAGTGGCCGAAGTATGGCTGAACGGGAAATCATTGGGCATTACCTGGGCCGCTCCCTACCGCTACGACGTGACGGACGTCATCAAACCCGGCGAGAACGCTTTGCGGGTAGAAGTGATCAATACGTGGGCAAACCGGATCATCGGGGATATTAACGAAAAGGAAAACTATACCCGGACGAATCTGAAAGTACGGGGCTCGCGGGAATTGCTGTGGTCGGAAACGCCCCTGGTAGAGTCCGGCCTGATGGGCCCGGTGACGATTCAGCATGTGCAACCCGTTCACTAGTTTTGGTATGAAAAGTTTTATTGGTACTATTTCAAAAAAGGAATATATGGCCCGTTGGAAGGTACTCGGCCTGCTGGCCGTGCTGGGGGCTATGGTACTTTTCTCATTCAGCACCACCCAAAAAGCCGACGCTGACCTCACCGCCCTGAAAGCCGGATTTAAGAGTCCGCCGATCCTGGCGCGCCCGAAGGTATACTGGTGGTGGCTCAATGGCTACGTGGATAAGGTGCGGCTCAAAGAAGAGCTGCTGGCTATCAAAAACGCCGGGCTAGGTGGCGTGGATATTTTTGAAATAGGGTTGCCACCCGCCAGCGACCCCAACGGCATTATCCCGGCGGGACCGGCCTACATGGGTGACGAGTCGCTGGATGTGATTGAGATGGCCATCAAGGAAGCCGGCAAGCTGGACCTGGAAGTGGGCCTGAACCTGGCCAGTAGCTGGAACGCGGGCGGAAGCTGGGTAAAGCCCAAGTACGCGGCTAAAACGCTCTACTTTTCCAAAACCCCGGTGAATGGTACTACCGCCGCAAACGTGAAGCTACCCTTCCCAACCATTTCGCCCGACCGCAACGGCAACCCACGCCCTATCGAGTACGACGAAACCGGTCGGCCCGTGTACCGGGAAGAGGTAGCCGTAATCGCCGTGCCAGCCGGTGCTAAGAACCTGGCCGATACTTCCAGGATCATCAACCTCACCAGGTACTTTGATCCTACGTCCGAAATGCTTGCCTGGAAAGCGCCCGCCGGTAATTGGGACGTATACCGCTACGTTTGTTCCAATTCGGGTGAACAGCTGATCCGGCCTACCCCCAACTCGCTGGGGCCGATCATCGATCATTTTGATTCGACGGCTACCGAAATGCACCTGATGTACTTCATTGATCGCCTGAAGCCCCGCCTCGGTGATTTCAGCAAGAGCGCGCTGAAGTACCTGTATCTCGCCAGCTACGAAGCCAAGGAATTTACCTGGACCTCCTCGCTGCCCGCTACCTTCCGGCAGTTGCACGGCTACGATATTTATAAGTTCATCCCCGCCATCTACAATCCTGAGCTGTTTGACGCGAAAACGCAAGAGAACTTCCAATACGATTTCACGAAGACCTTCTCGGAATTGATGATCAACAACCACTACCGGAAGTCGAAGGAAATATGCAACAAGCACGGGCTTAAAATCACGTCCGAAGCGGGTGGCCCGGGGCACATGCACCATATTCCGGTCGAGACGCTGAAAGCGCTGGGCTCGCTGGACATTCCCCGCGGCGAGTTTTGGTACAAACGCCCCTATTATGACAAAGACAGCGTGGATATGGTGTGGCTCGTGAAGGAAATCGCCGCCGCTTCGCACATCTATAAGCGGGGTATGGTAGAAGAAGAAGCCTTCACCAGCTACTGGGACTGGCAGGAGGGCCCGGCTGACTTAAAGGTTTTTGCCGATCGGGCCTTTTGCGAAGGGCTGAACCGGCTGGTGATCCACGGTTTTACCCATAATCCAACGAGCTTCGGGTACCCCGGCATCGCCTACTTTGCCGGGACCCACTACAACGACCGCCGCGCCTGGTGGCCCAAGATCAGGCCCTTTAACGAGTACCTGAGCCGGGTGTCGTACCTACTTCAAAATACCGATTTTGTGGCGGATGTCCTGTACTACTACGGCGACAAGGTACCCAACCTGGTACCACCCAAAAATACGCGGTTCAGCGTCGGGCCGGGCTATGACTACGAGATGATCAACACCGAAATTCTCATAAAAAACCTGACCGTCGACAAGGGCGAGCTGGTACTTCCCGGCGTGGGTCGGTACAAGGTACTTACGGTGGGGAATGAATCAGAAATGCACCCGGAGGCGCTGGCGAAGCTTAGGGTACTGGCCCAACAGGGTGCTATTATCGTCGGGCAGAAGCCCGTGCGGGCAGCAGGTCTGAGCCACCAGCCCCAGGCTACTTCGGCGGTAGCCAGCCTGGCCAACACCTTATGGACAACAAAGGCTTTTTCGGCCAGTAACCGGGAAAAAGGAAAAATATACGCCAACACCGAACCCGCGCAGGTACTGGCGGCCTTACAGGTCGCCCCTGATTTCAGCTACCCCGATCAGCAGGCCGGTACCCTGGACTATATTCACTACGCCAAAAACGGCAACGATTTTTATCTGATTCGCAATACCACCGATCAGTGGGTGTCGCGGAACGTCAGCTTCCGGCAGACCAACAAAGCTCCCCAGCTCTGGGACCCCGTTACGGGGGATATCGCTCCGGTTTCTATCTATGAACAGAGCGGCCCTCATACCGCTATGCCCCTGACCCTTCCGCCCTACGGCTCCTACTTTGTAGCGTTCACTAACGAGAAGCCCGGCGCCCGCTACCAGCCGGTCGCCAGCGCCGGGGGTAATCCGCTCAGGGTACACTACACCGCCAACGGTTTTTATTCACTGGATAACAAACCTATGGAGGTAAAAAAAGGCTCCGCCTCGCAGCGGGTAAAAGCGCTAACGCCCGTTACGACGCTGACGGGTGCGTGGAACCTTACCTTTCCCAAAAACTGGGGTGCTCCCGAAAAGGCTACCTTCCCCAAGCTGATCTCCTGGACGGAAGCCCCCGAAAAAGGGATCAGGTACTTTTCGGGTATAGCGGCCTATGATAAATCTTTTGAACTTAGTCCGCCGGCAAAGGGTGAACGCATTTATCTGGATCTGGGCAACATAGCCGAAGTAGCCGAGGTATGGGTGAATGGCAAGCCAATGGGAATTACCTGGTCAAAGCCGCACCGTTTTGACATCACCGACGCCGTCAAGGCAGGTACTAATCAGCTGAAAGTGGAGGTAGCCAACACCTGGTCCAACCGCATGACGGGTGATGCGCTCACGGGCGAAAAATTTACCAATACCAACATTGTGAAAGCCAACAAAAACCTGACGCCCTGGGGGGAGGTACCTCTTAAAAAGTCGGGGCTACTGGGGCCGGTCACCCTATTAACCGTCAAACCTACTAAACCATGAAATACGCTGGCTGGATACTAAGTACCCTATTCCTTTTTTCATTTCCCTTCGTTGGACAGTCGCAGGTGGCCGACCAAAAGGAGTACCTGGCCGAAGTAAAGAAAGAGCTAAACGCCGTCTGGCCCAAAAACCGGACGGTCAATATCGTCTTCCACGGGCACTCGGTGCCGGCTGGTTTCTGGCATAACCACGAAGTACATACGCTGGAATCGTACCCGCACCTGGTCCTGAAGAAGCTCAAAGAACAGTACCCCTACGCCGTAATCAACGTAATCATAACGGCCATCGGGGGCGAGAACTCGCAGAAAGGCAGTGCGCGGCTGGAAAAGGAAGTACTGGTACACCGGCCCGATGTACTGCTGATCGATTACGCCCTGAATGATCGGTTTATGGGACTGGAAAAATCAAAAGAAGCCTGGGGAGACATGATCAAAAAAGCGTTGGCCCAAAACATCAAAGTGATTCTGGTAACGCCCTCGCCCGACCAGCGGGTGGATTTGCTGGCGGCGGACAATCCGCTGGAACCGCATACCGAGCAGATTCGGCAACTGGCGGAGAAGTACCATATCGGGCTGGCGGATCCCTACGGTGAGTTTAAGAAAATAGCTACCGATGGAGAGCTGAAAGAGTACATGTCACACGTGAACCACCCCAATTTGGCGGGCCATCAGATCATAGCGAACACTATTGCAGAGTGGCTAACTGAGAAGAAATAAGGGTACCTAGCTTTCCGAAAGCCCATGATCGTTGTAGTCGGGGTTGGCAATGATGGCAAACTTGTACTTGTCGCCCCGGTAGTACGACCGTTCGATTTCGACTACCTTGCTTTCTGTGCATACGACCGCACTATCCAGAATGAACATTGCTGTTGCCCTGGGCAGTTCGAAGTTGTTGTCCGGGGAGTCCGGCTGGACGATGTCCGTACTTAATGTCTGCTTCACCTCCTCAATTTTAAGGTGGTAGCTTTTTTCGTACACTTTGAAGTAGGAAATTTCGGTAGGCAGCCGGTTGATGTTAGGGCATAGCGTAAGGGAGATATATTTCAGTTCGTCCTTGATGATCTCCTCGTCGGCGTACCGCAGCTGGTGGATTTTCAGCACGGGCCCCTCAATGATAAAATGCCTCCCCCCGATTTCGGACGAAATCCCGTCCTGGAGGATGGTTTTTTCCAGCACCAGGTTTCTGGGCTGAAACCCCTCGGCAATCAGGCTCTCGTGAAACCCCCGCCGAGTGGCATATATGGATCCGAGGGTCCGGACCAGGTGATGGTCGGGGGTCCGGTTCAAGACATAGGTACCCTTGCCCTTGATCCTTTTGGCCCAACCCTTAGACTCAAGGTCCAACAGGCTCTTGCGAGCTGTAGTATTACTAACCCGGAAGTCGCGAATCAGCTCGTTTTCGGACGGTATCTGGTCACCCGGCTGCAGTTCACCGGATTTGATTTGCTCGACAATCGTCTCGCTTATGGAGATAAACTTGGGCTTCATGACAGTTCAGCGGTATACATGAGACAAAGGGTGGGTACCTGCTTCCTGCGCGGTGACCTGGTTCAATGGTTCATTCTCCATAAATAGTATGTATATACATAAGTATACAAATGTACATATTAATGTAAAAGTTAGAAATAGTGATTGTAATAGAAATAAAGGAAATGATACTACTTACGGCTCACAAAGTGATGGCTTCTTGAATCAATATGTCAGGACTTTTCACAATGGAGAACGTATTTCATCAATGGGATATGCCATCGGTATTTAAACAAGAAGTAGCTAGGAAAAAGTAATACGGCTTAGATTCAAGTACTTAGATTCAGTTCATAAATGCCTATACCCGGTTCAAATTAGGCGGCCTCAGGCCGGTTGGCTCGCCACCCAACGTTTGGACTACCTCTTATTACCGGCTCACAGGTGCATTTTAGATCAATTTGGCTAAAATACTTTAAGTTTTGGCTAAATATGGCGAATCTCCTCGAATCCATGGTCCCTACCTTTGTCAGGCAGATTAACCTGTATTATTTTAATATAGAATATGTCTTTACAATTATTCAGCCTGGCTGGCCGGACCGCGCTCATCACCGGGGCGAGCCAGGGTATCGGGCTGGCGCTGAGCCGGGGGCTGGGACTTGCCGGTGCACGGGTGGTCCTGAATGCCCGGCAGCCTGACAAACTTCAGGAGGCCGTTCAAAAGCTGCTTAGCGAGGGAATCGACGCACATGGGTATCCGTTTGATGTAACGAGCGAAGCCGGTGTCCAGCAGGCCGTAGAAAGGGTGGAAACCACGCTAGGGCCTATTGACATCCTGGTCAACAATGCGGGAATCATCCGCCGTCATCCGGCCGAAACCCTGGCGCTTCCGGACTGGAATGCGGTCATACTGACAAACCTGACCGCTCCATTCATAATGGCCCAGGCCGTGGGAAAGCGGATGATCGGCCGACAAAGTGGTAAGATCATCAATATCTGCTCGCTCATGAGTGAGCTGGGGCGTGATTCGGTGGCGGCCTATTCAGCCGCCAAAGGGGGCCTGAAGATGCTGACGAGGAATTTGGCCTCCGAGTGGGCCGAACACAACATACAGGTCAACGGCCTGGGCCCGGGTTACATTGCCACGCCCATCAACACCGACTACCGCGCGCCCGGCAACCCCTTGAACGACTACATCCTGAGCCGTACGCCGGCCGGCCGCTGGGGAACCCCCGACGATTTAGTCGGAACGGCGGTTTTTCTGGCCTCCGCAGCTTCGGATTTTGTCAATGGACAATTGATCTATGTCGATGGCGGGTTGGTTACGACCTTCGGAAAACCATTTGATGCTACAAAAGGATGATCTTGTCTTGAAGCCCTCGAACAACTACCGCTGGTGGATTGCCGCCCTCATTGGACTCGCCACGGCGATCAATTACCTTGATCGGCAGAACCTGCCCATTGCCATTGGCGAAATCAGGAAAACTATTGAAATCAGCGATTTCGACTACGGACTCATCAACAGTCTGTTCCTCTTTGCCTACGGTACCATGTATGCGATTGGTGGGCGAATCATCGATATTCTTGGCTCCAAAATGGGCTATGCCGTGATGATTGTGTGGTGGTCGGTAGCCAATATCCTGCATGGGCTCATTTCCAGTGTAACCGGACTAGGCATAGCCCGGTTTCTGCTCGGACTCGATGAGGGCGGAGGTTTTCCGGGTTCAGCCAAGGTGGTCTCGGAATGGTTTCCCCGCAAGGAACGCTCCATGGCTTTTGGCATTTTCAATACCGGTTCAAGCCTGGGGGCGGTACTTGCCCCACCGTTACTTGCCGTGATTATTTCGCTGGCCAACTGGCGCTGGACGTTCATCTTTTCGGGCTTGCTGGGCCTGGGGTGGGTGCTCCTGTGGTTCAATATGTACAGCCTACCATCCAAAAGCCGATTTTCGTCGGTGGCCGAAAAAGCCTACATCGCCAGCGGACAAGCGTCAGAAGTGGGCGCAAGGCCCAAAACTCCCTGGCTCGGCCTTTTCAGGAATCGAGACGTGTGGACGGTCATTCTGGTCAAGTTCTTCCCGGATTCGGCCTGGTACTTCTACATTTTTTGGCTTCCCAAATACCTCAATGACGTGCGTGGACTGGACATAAAGGGCATTGGGCTTTACGCCTGGATACCCTATGCTTTTGCGGGAGTGGGCAGCTTGCTGGGGGGCTGGCTGAGTAGCTTCCTGCTGCGGAAGCACGTTTCTCTGGCCGTTGCCCGTAAAATCCCGCTGGGGCTGGCGGCGGCCCTTTTGCCCACTTCGCTGCTTATCACGAGTGTATCGCTTCCCCTGGCCATCGTGTTTTTCAGTATGGCCATGCTGGGGCACCAGCTGTACTCGACCATCGCCCAGACCCTGGTGACCGATTTGTTCCCATCCCCCGTGGTGGGCTCGGTCACCGGATTGATGGGATGCATGGTGACCTACGGGGCCATGTTGTTCAGTGTATTGATCGGGTATGTCATCGGTGAGTTTGGGTATGGACCGGCTTTCCTGATTTCGGGCATGCTGCATCCACTGGGCTTTATCCTGGCACTCGTGTTGCTCAAAAAGGACAGGTTTGTTCGAAATGATCTAGCTATAATTTAATCCCGAATGGAATGAAACTATCAATTGCCATTGCCGACACCCATGCGCTGCCTTCCGCATTTGTGGTATACCGCGGATTCGACTTGTGTATTCCCAAGGCCGCCTGTTTGGGCTTCAGCGGCGTGGAACTGGCCCTGAAGCGGGCCGATGAAATACATCCCGTGCGCATGCAAACCCTGCTGGACGAACATCGTATGGAAGTATCCTGTATTTCCACGGGACAGGTGTACGCCGACGACGGGCTGATGTTCACCGACCCCAAGGCCGATAAACGGCAACAGGTGCGCGCCGTCTTCAGGGAGCTCATCGACCTGGCGGAGAATTTCGGCGGACTGGTCAATATCGGGCGGGTGCGTGGGCAAATCGGGGACTCGCCCCGGGCCGAAGCAGAAAACCTCTTCATCGAACTGGCTCAAGAATTATGTGACTACGCCGCCCCGCGGCGGGTGACGCTGATTCTTGAACCCGTCAACCGCTACGAGATTGATTTTGTGAACAGCGTGGAAGAGGGCGTGGAGCTAATGCGGAAAGTGGATCGGCCCAACATGATGCTCATGCCCGACGTGTTTCACATGAACATCGAGGATCGTTCGCTCGGACCCGAACTGGCCCGGCACATCGCCTATGTCAAGTACATTCACCTGGCAGACTCCAACCGTCTGGCGCCCGGACAGGGGCATCTCGACTTTCCGGCCATCTTTGAGGCGCTGCTGGGGGCGGGGTACGACGGCTGGGTATCGGCCGAAATACTGCCGGTTCCGGACCCCGACCTGGCGGCCCGCCGGACCGCCGAGTACCTGCTGCCGATGATTGCCACCTACAACCAGAACACCAGCGAAAAACGGGTGTCCGGTGCCCTGAGCAAAACCGTGGGATACCGCTAGTGGTACCCGCTAACCCTAAACCATTTTTCAAACCATGGAAAAAGCAAAAATATACCTCGGCTGTGACCACGGGGGCTACGTTCTGAAAACCCAGCTTGTTGACTTTCTCACCGGGCAGGGCTATGCGGTGGAGGATTTCGGTTGCCATTCCGAAGACATTGTGCGCTACCCCCACTACGCCGCGCGGGTGGCGAAGGCGGTGCGGAGCCAACCCGGCGCGCGCGGGATCCTGCTGTGCTCCACGGGCATCGGCATGAGCATCATCGCTAACAAGTACCGGGGGATCAGGGCCGCCCTGTGCTCCACGAGCTACCAGGCCCGCATGACCGCCTCCCACAACAACTCCAATGTCCTGTGCCTGGGCGGTCGCTGTATCGGGATTTTTGAGGCACAGGATATGCTGCATGCCTGGCTTACCACCCCCTACGAAGGCGGACGCCATGACATTTCCCTGGGGCTGATTGAGTCGGCGGAGAACGTAAATTTTTCGGGAAAGGATTGGGAGGGGGAGGAAAACGACAAAAATAGTCCTGGCCTGGTTTGACCTCGGGCGTGAAAAATGTGCGCTCTGCCGTATTTTAACATCACTTAGAGGATTTGCCCCAGCTTCTGGCTAAAATAGTTTAATTAATGGCTAATTCACTTCAATTTGCTCATACTATCGAAAGGTACCTTTGCGCATACCGTCTGGAATAAAGACAAAAAGATTCACTTTAAGTACAAGTAAAACTATTCTTTTCAACAGGTTACAAATAACTATTCCTAAACCCAATAAAAGCTGTATTGATATGAAAAAATACCTGGTAACGAAAAACAGCGTGCTGCTGTGGTCACTCCTGCTGGCATCGCTCCTGGTGCTGCAGGTACCTCCGGCTTGGGCCGAAAAACGGCCCGTCTCCCTAAATTTGTCTCCGTGGGCAGTGCAGGTTTCAGGTCGGGTGATCGACGAAGACGGCAATGGGATTCCGGGAGTAAGCGTAACGGAGCGCGGCACCGCCAACGGCACCATCACGAACCCCAGTGGAGAATTCAGCCTCTCGGTGACCAGCGAGGCAAGCGTGGTCGTGTTCAGTTTTCTTGGGTATGTTTCCCAGGAAAGGGTGGTGGGCAGCAGCTCCCGCCTCGAAATCAGCCTGCAGCCGGATGTCAAGGCACTCTCAGAGGTGGTGGTGGTGGGGTATGGTACCCAGCGCAAGAGTGATGTGACGGGGGCTATATCCAAAATATCGGCCGAAAAGGTAAAAGCCGTGCCGGTAGTCTCCACCGAGCAGGTGCTGCAGGGGCAGGCGGCCGGTGTCGACGTGGTGGCGGCGGGCAATGCCCCCGGCTCGGGCATGACCGTGCGGGTGCGCGGCCAGCGGTCGATTCAGGCAGGCAACGATCCCCTCTACGTGGTGGACGGCATTCCGTTCGATGGCGGCTTGAACCAGATCAGCCCCAATGACATTCAGTCCATCGAGGTGTTGAAAGACGCCTCATCCGCCGCGATCTATGGGTCAAGGGCAGCCAACGGCGTGGTTTTGATCACCACCAAGCGGGGCAGCGCCGGCAGGACCACCGTCAGCATTGATTCCTACTACGGGGTGCAGAATATCCTGAATCAGGTGAATGTGCTGGACGCCGAAGATTTTGTGAATTTTCGAAAAACGGCCCAGAACCGCACCGATCTGAATACGATTCTGGCGCCAGAGGAAATCGCCAACTATCAGAATGGCCAGTCAGTGAACTGGCAGGACCTGCTGCTGGCAAAGAATGCCCCGCAGCAGAATCATCAGGTCAGTGTTTCGGGGGGAAGTGAAAAAACCAGGTTCCTTGTTTCGTTCAACTACCTGCAGCAGAAGGGGATCATTGCACCCTCCGACTTCACGAGGGGCTCGCTTCGCATCAATCTTGACCATGAGATCAACCGGCGGATCAAGGTGGGGGTGTCCTCACTGCTGACCCGGAACCTTACCAACCGGGTGGATGTGGGTAATGCCCTCATCGCTGCCTCACAGATAAGCCCCCTGGGCGACGTCCGCGACGAGCAGGGCAACCTGCTGCTGTATCCCACCCAGAGCGAGCAACTGGTGGTGAATCCCCTGACCGATATTGCCAACAACATCAACAAGACCTGGGAAAACCGCATCTTCGCTAGTCTGTACGCCGAGTTTATGCTGGGCAAGGGGTTTACCTATCGCTTCAATTTTGGCCCCGATTTGTCGTTCGACAACAACGGCGTGTACATCGGTTCGGAGACAAACGCCAAGAAGGGGGCTCTGGACGAAGGGCAGAGCAACCGGTCTGACTCGTACTCTTACACACTCGAGAACATCCTGCGCTACACCAAAACCCTGGGTGAGTCGCATAAGCTGGATGTGACGCTCGTGCACAGTATCCAGAACCGGAAGTACACGTATACCCGTGTCAGTGCGCAGGGTTTTCCCACCAACCAGGTGGAGTGGAACAAGCTGTCTAGTGGTACCATCAAGGGCTTCGATACGGGCTTTGAGGACTGGAAGCTGCTTTCCTACATGGCCCGGGCCAACTACGGCTTCCGCGACAAGTACCTCTTCACGCTTGCCGCGCGTCTGGATGGCTCCTCCCGCTTCGGCGATCGGAACAAGTTCGGATTTTTTCCCTCGGCGGCCTTTGCCTGGCGCGTCATCGAGGAAAACTGGATGCCCTCCGCCTCCTGGCTTTCGGACCTGAAGCTGCGGGTCAGCTACGGCACTGTGGGCAACACCGCCATCTCGCCCTACCAAACCATCGGCTCGCTCACCCGCTCGTCCTACCTGTTCGGGTCTAACCCGGCGCAGGGTTTCGGGCCAGGTACCCTGCCAAGCCCCGACCTGAAATGGGAAACAACCCGGCAGTTTAACGTGGGACTGGACTTCGGGTTGATCAATAACCGGATCTCGGGCGCTCTGGAGTACTACCGCACCAGCACCGACGACCTGCTCCTGAGCCAGTCGCTGCCCCCGACCTCGGGGTACGCCACCATCATCTCCAACATCGGCGCCACCCGCAACCAGGGCCTGGAGCTGACGCTCCAAACGGTGAACCTGGATGTGCCCTCGGGCTTTAAGTGGACAAGTGACCTCAACTTCTCGGCCAACCGCAACGAGATCGTCCGGCTGCTGGGCGATAACAAGAACGACATCGGCAACCGCTGGTTTATCGGGCAGCCCATTCAGGTGTACTACGACAACCGCTACCTGGGCATCTGGCAGCAGGAGCAGGCTGATGAAGCCAAAGGCTATGGCCGCACGGTGGGGCAAATCCGGGTGGAAGACCTCAACGAGGACGGCCGCATCAACGCCGACGATCGCTCGATCCTGGGGTCGCCGTTCCCGAAGTGGACGGGCGGCATGACCAACACATTCAGCTACAAGGGGTGGAATTTTTCGTTCTTTGTCTACACCCGCCAGAACTTCCTGATCAACAGTGCCATTTATGCCGGCAACCTGGGCGAGCTCAACTCCCGTTTCAATATCCCGCAGTTTATCGACTACTGGACACCCGAAAATACCGGTGCCCGCTACCCCAAGCCCCTGCCGATCGGCACCAACAACCCCGACCTCAACACCCTGGGCTACGTAGATGGCTCGTATGTGCGGGTCAGGACGGTTACGCTTTCCCATGATTTTGGCAAAGTACTGGTCAACAAACTGGGCATGCAGTCGCTGCGGGTGTACGCCACGCTCAACAACCCCCTGAATTTCACAAATTTCAAGGGGTGGGATACCGAGGCGGGCTCCTCTGTCAACTCCTACCCGTCCACCAAACTGGCTCTGCTGGGTGTGAACATTACATTCTAATTCAAACCGACTGACTAAAACATGAAAACATATCTCAAGAAATGCCTAGTTCTGGCGGCCCTGGGTGCGGCGTCACTTTCGTGCACCGAATCGTTTTTGGAGGAAAACCCGGTGTCGGTGCTTAATCCGGTGAGCTTTTACACTAACGAGGCCGGACTCACCCAGGGGGTGAACGCCCTGTACGCCAGCCTGCGGCCCATGTATGGTGAAAATCAAGGACCTCTCTTTTTAGCTTTAATGGGCACAGACGAGTTTCTTACTGGTAAGAATGTGGCCGGGGCACATATCGTGAAGTACGACGCCACGTTCAACTCCAGCATGGGGGAAGCGTCTTTTGTGTGGCGGAACCTGTACCAAACCATCAACACGGCCAATACGGTGCTTGCAAGCGAAGACAGGGTTTCCATGAATCTGGCGGCCAAGAACAGGCTGCTGGCCGAAGCCCGCTTCATTCGTGCGCACGCTTACTTCTACCTCGTCCAGTATTTCGGAGACATCAGTCTGCTCACCGAGCCGACCATCGGCCTGCAGACCGACTACCGCCGAAACACCAAAGAGGAGGTGTACGAGCAGATTCTGGAAGATCTGACGTTTGCCGAAGCCAACCTGCCCGCTACCACTACTGATTTTGGGCGGGCTACCAAAGGGGTGGCGCAGCATCAGCTGGCAAAGGTGCACCTGGTACTGAAAAACTGGACCACCGCGGCCGATTATGCCAAACGGGTCATCGACTCGGGTCTGTATCGCCTGCAGGAGGACTATGTGGAAATATTTGACGTGGACAATCAGATGAATTCAGAAATCATCTGGTCCATTCAGTACGAAAACGATCTGCTGAACTCCGGAGCGGGCAATCAGTCCCACACCTGGTTTACCAATTCGTACAGCGACGTGCAGGGCATGCAGCGTACCCTGGAATGGGGGCGGCCGTTTACCCGGTTTTCGCCCACCACCTACCTCATGGAGCTGTTCGACAAGGATAAGGATCAGCGCTGGCACGTCTGGCGGCGGTTCGACGATTATTCCTATAATAATCCCGCCTCTCTGCCGGCGGGCAAAAAGCTCGGCGATCCGGTGGATGAAAGCTGGCGGGGAAAAATGGAATTCCACTGGGCGCTCAAGAAATTTCAGGACCCCTCGCGGCTGTCACCCAACGAAACCCGCGGTAACAAGGACTTCCTGGTGTTCCGCCTGGGGGAGACCTACCTGCTGGCCGCCGAGGCCCTGCTCATGGCCGGCAAACCCGACGAGGCCGTGGAGTACTTTAACGCGATCAGGCGTCGGGCCGCCAAACCCGGAGTTGATTTTCTGATCAACCCTTCCGAACTTACCCTCGATTTGATTCTGGACGAGCGCTCCCGTGAGCTCGCCGGGGAGGTGAGCCGCCGGGCCGACCTGGTCCGGACGGGCAAACTGCTCGAGCGTGTCCGGAAATACGGAAACCCGGCTGTGCTCACCAATCTGAAAGAACACCACGTGCTGCTGCCCATTCCCCAGAACCAAATTGATCTGACCACCTCGGTCTACCCGCAAAACCAGGGATACTGATCCCCGCATCTCATGAAAAAACTAGTAGTGCTTTTCCTCTGCATGGTACCTTGGCTCAGTCTTGCCCAGCGTCCGGTGAAAATTATTTTTGATACGGACATGGACTCCGACGTGGATGACGTTGGTGCCCTGTCCATGCTGCACAGCCTGGCCTCCTCGGGCGAAGCCGACATCCTGGCCGTGATGGTGTCGAGCCTGAATCCCTGGTCGGCTCCGACCGTGGACGTGCTCAACACCTACTTTGGCCGGCCCGACATTCCGATCGGCAACGTCAAGCGGTTTGGCGTTTACCATCCGTCAAGGTACGCCCGGATGCTCGCCGAGGAGTTTCCGCAGCGGGTGGGCTCCGGCGAGAAAGCCACGGAAGCTACCGTACTGTACCGGCAGATTCTTGCCCGGCAGCCCGACAACAGCGTGGTGATTGTTACCGTGGGCGACCTGACCAACGTGTCGCGGCTGCTCGCGAGCGCGCCTGACACGATCAGTGCGCTGGGCGGAGAAGCGCTTGTGGCAAAAAAAGTAAAGCACCTGGTGGCCATGGGCGGGCGGTACCCGGTCGAAACCGACGCCCGGCCCAATGGCAACTTCAAGCCAGATCCCGCCTCGAGCCGGCACGTGGCGAACCACTGGCCCACCAAAATCATTTTTACCGGTGGAGGCGTTTTTGCCAATGCAATTCCGACTGGCAAAATCTACTTTGAACCCAGCCAGGCGAAAACCCCCATGCGCCGGGCCTACGAGACGTTCCTGGTGGGCTGGAACCGCAACTACCACCACAGTGCCGACATGATAGCGGTGTACGTGGCGGTGCGCGGGCCGGAGCCGTTTTTCAAGCTGCAGGAACAGGGAATGAACCATATCTTTGAGAATGGAACCACGGTATGGCGTAATGAGCCCGACGACCGGCGGCACGCGTTGGTCAATGAGTTTGCCGAAGGGGTGGACCCGCTGGTAGTGGCGAAGAAATTTGACGAGCTGCTTATCAAAAAGGCGGGGAAATAACCAAGCGCCATGTGAGCCATGAAGCCAATTCTGAAGATCGTCAACACGCAGCAGAGCGAAGCCTTTCAGATCATGAAAGTACAGGATCCCTACTTCTTCCCAACCTGGCATTTTCATCCCGAGCTGGAAATCATGCTGGTGCAGGAAGGGGCGGGTATCCGCTTCGTGGGCAACAGCATGGAGCGTTTCCAGGCGGGCGACCTCATACTCCACGGCAGCAACATCCCGCACCTCTACCGCAGCGACAAGGAGTACTACCAGAAGGACACCAACCTGGTGTCGCGGGCGATCGTGGTGTACTTCAGGGAGAATTTTCTGGGAGAAAGCTTCTGGCAGCTGCCGGCCATCGCCCCCCTGAAAAAGCTGCTGGCATTATCCAGGCGCGGCATCAAGTTTCGGGGGGCCGCCAAAGTGGAGCTGAGGGAGCTTATACAGGGCCTGGAGGGGCAAAAAAACAGCATCGGCCGTATCATCGACCTGCTGGACATCCTCCGGATTATGGCCGAGACCAGGGAGTACGACCTGCTGCTGGCCAATGACTTCACCCGCCACGTCAGTGAGGACGACTGCGAGAGGATCAACCGGGTGTACCAGTTTATCATTGATCACTACACTGAAAATCCTACCCTGGCCCAGGTGTCCGAAGTGGCGAACATGAGCACCACGGCCTTCTGCCGGTACTTCAAGTCCCACACCACCAAGACCTACACGCAGTTTCTGAACGATATAAAGATCGACAATGCCTGTCGGCTGTTGTTGGATAACAGGCTCAACATTTCGCAGATCTGTTTTGAGACGGGTTTCAATAACTTTACCCATTTCAACGATCAGTTTAAAAAAATCACGGGCCTCACGCCCAAACAGTACCAAACCGAGCATCTGAACCGCTGAACATTCGAGCAACGTACTCCGGTCAATACAACAGATGTGTATCACCAGGCTCCTGACAAGCCAGCCTGCACCCATTCTCCGGCTACCTGCAAACGCACCGACCGAGCTGAGCACTTGTTTTACAGTAGTCGCATCGGCGCTCCCATCATTCGGTACCCGGATCACCAGTCGCGGCGGTACGATGGGCTTAACTACCCGAAGGTACAATTCTCCCCGCAGCCCTCGCACACGTCGGGCTTCTTTTAGTAAATGGACCGCAGCCGCGGACGACAAAGAATTACTCTAAGAAAAATCGATATTCATTTTACTTGATTATCAACAGTTTACAAAAACGAGGATTTACGGGTACAGTCTGTATAGACCAATAATTTAATGAAAATTGCGCTTAAATTTGCATCTAAAACTTATACCATGGGGTAGCTAACACACCCTGGGTATATCCGCCACGGAAAAGCTATAATTGTCTAATATTTAGTTATTTACAAAGATTTAAGTAATCAGGTTTGGTACCACTACGCCGTTTTTACAAAATGGCTCAGAAAATGTATTGATTCCCCTTGGAAAGCCACCTTCCAGAATGAGCTTGCTTTTAAGGTGGATTTTTGCCCTTATAGCATCAAATTTATCCTCTTTTACATGTACCTAAACAGCAATATTACTTGCTATTTAAAACGGACGTTAAAATCATAAATTTTTCGACAAATTACTGGTGAACAGAAGGTTTACTGCCTTTGATGGCGGATATACCCCAAATGTGTCAGCTACCCCGACTTTAAGAAAATTTACTATTGTTTCGAAGAAATAGCACCATTTTGTACCAAACTAATTCATTTGGCTGAAACCGAGAAAGACCTCCCCCGCCGGACGCTGGGGTATGGGTTGATCAACACGCTTAGGAGTAAGGTAGGGGAGTATGGGGTGTTATTTTGACAATGTGCTTTTTACATAATTTGAAAAGTGCTCCTTAAATGCCTCCTGCTGTCTGTAGCAGAAGTAGTCATGGTTTTTATGCAGGCTGGGACAGTAGGTGAAATTTTTTTCCAAGCCCTGATGGGCGACTAGTTTCTTTAATCGGTTTACCTCACCATGCCAGTCTGCACCCAAAGTAGTAGCGTTGCGTTTGGCGGCGGAGGTAAACCACCGAATCACAGGGGCCACCTGCTTGGTGAGCATCTGGTCCTTCGGGTTGAAGCCGATGTAGAAGTGGTGGTTGGCGTTTTGGTTCTTGTCGAGCGGAAGGAAAGTGGTTCGTCCGGGTATGGCTGGAGCGTTTAGGAAAAGGGTGATTTTTTGCCTTGGTATCCCAATCTCAAACTCAGTTAGAAGGGATTGGTTGAATGGGCTATTTCTTTGTGATTTAGCGATCTTTCTAACCGGACTCAGTACTAGCCCGGTACTGATGACGGCACCAAACGAATGTGATACGACATTGACCGAGAGTGCTGGATCCAACTCACGCAGGAGTGCGCGAAGGGAAAGGCTGGCCAGATACGCACGATTGGTAACGTAGTCATTCAAGAGGCCGCTACGGAGGCTCTTTTGATTCTTGATGTTGCACCGAGTTTTTCCAAAAACACTGTTCTTTTTGTTGTTGCTGGGCCAGAACACACGTACATACAGGATCTTCTTCTTACTGTCGCTGTCTGTCACCAATCGGTCGATGTCCTCAAAGACGCGGTTTCCCTGCAAATGTGCCAGGCTGTAAGGTACATTGTAGCCAGGTATAAAAAAGTACAATTGTTCTATGCCCTTATCCTGAATGTGTTTCCTGGTGGTCTGAATGAGTTCACCTAGAAAAAGCTGATTCCATGCCTGCCTGAATTTGAAAAAATTAGTAATGGTCAGGCTGTCAACCTTGGCAGGGTCCCCAGAAAAATTTCTGTTTGCGATTTTTTCGAGCCCTTTGAATTGCTTTGCCAACTCAGGACGAATGGTTGCCAATGCTCCCGGTCTTTTTCTTAGCAGCATATAGAAGCTACGAGAAGCCAGAGTTCTGTAGTCTACCCAATCTCTAAGGAAGAGTGCCCTTAATCGCGAATCATCCATAAAGGAGGGGTAAACGCACCCAAGTCCGTCAAAACGGATGCTGGTGACATCCGATGGTACCGATGCTGGAAATGGTTTTTCCAAGTTCTCTCCCTCGAAGTCGTTCCAGTTGTTGCGTATGATCTCTTTCTGCTGATCATTGAACCTTTGACCGATTTCTTCTTTGCAGAGGCACTGCGGCTCGCATGAGATACAATCAATGTCCTGTGCGTACACAGCCATACCATTGAATGCGCATAGGCAGAAGGTACATGTGAGCAGGTTGGCAATTGAAGTCATGACATGAGAATTTATCGCTGGGTGGGGTAGTAGGAGTAAAGCCGGTTCGACTTGAACCTTATCGTATCAAATCCACGCCCCACTTTTTTCCTCAGGAAATAGTAGGTGTTGTTGCAGAGTGTATCCACATGCACCGTGTTTCCGGGCAGGTCGAACTCCGGTGTTTCCTTTTTGCCTGGTGTGTAGGGTTTTTGAAAAACTAGTTTGTATGCAGGAACTTTGTAGAAGGTAGGGATTAATTCCAACGAGGCCCTCGTGGTTTTTTCCTCGAAACCGTCCACCACTGCTACCTTTACCGATTCTACCGTAATAATTCCAGGCTTGCCTTCATCCAGTTTCCAGATGTGCCTTTCCCGGGGTTTCACCATTCTCTGAAAGATCAACTCCGACTTGACAGGATCATAGAATCCAAACCGCATCTGGTTGATATACCAGATATTGACTCTCACAGAGTCGGATGAGAGAAGGGACATCTGCTGTTTTAGGTCCGGATTGACATAAAACTGCTGTTCACGATCCTTTATGTAATTGATGACAACTGCTTTGCCGGTCATTTTGGACAGAAACAGGTATTCGTTTTCGACCACCATTTCTTCAGAGTACGTATCCAGCTCTTTGCAGTTGCAGGGAACTAGCAGACCGTTGGAGTCCACCTTACACACGGACTTAATGTACAGCTCGTAGGTATTGTCAATTGTGATAGCCCGAAGGCTATTCTTATCAATGTTTACTTCCTTGGCATAGAAGAAAGAGGGAGCTGGAAAAATCCTAATCCAGGGTAAAAGCTGAAGCAGAATGATGAGAACGTTCATTGAAGTCCAATTTTGATTTGCTGGAAATAACCGATGGGACCTACGGCCAAAGCTTTTGGATATGGCACCAGGTGCAAGGGATAATACTTGTTGTTATGAATGCGATGCTGAAGGTCAAGGCGGGGGAAGTTGTAGGCAATCATCGAAACGCCCCAGTTCGTGGCGGTATTACCGACGTTAAGGTAGATGTTCGATTTGTTGTAGAAGTTTTCAACTCTGTTTCGGTAAAACACATAGCTGCTTCCAAGTTTATTGCTCAGCTCGTAGGAGCTGGGACTGTAGCCGGTGAATTTATTGAAACCCACCTCTACAAGGTTGAGCGCCCATTGGTCATCCCCGTGAAAAGTACCAAAAATGCCTCCCGTGTGGTAGCGGTCTTTCATGTCGGCCAGGGGTGGAAAAAACGGTGGACCGTCGTTGATATACCCAACCTGAAAACGGTCCAGATGAAGGCCCAGAAAACCCACCTGCTGCTTTTTGTATTGTGGGCCTGTAAGGAAAATTATCGTATTGCTTCCAAGGGTTATAGACCAGCGGTAGGGGTTCTGCAGGGCTGGCAGGTTGCGGGTATTGAAATAATAGAGGGGATAATTGCGGATGCCGGGGCGGGCAGGACTTGTCTCACGCAACCGGTTGGCCAGCCCCGCGGTTGCCGTGTAAGAGATTACGGTCTCCAGATCAAGCCATTTGCCGGTTTTTCGGCCGGGTCGGTTACTGCCGATACCACCCCTGTATAGAATAACGTCGGAATTGATCGCCTGATAAAACCAGTTCTTACCCACGAAACTGCCAATGCCACCTGATACCCCCAGTGTGAATGTCAACCGCTCTGCATTGGAGTAGTCGAGGCGGGCTTTGAGACTGTATCCGTATTGTATGGCATTGGTACTCCTGTAATATACGGCGTTATCCTGTGCTGAGGCAAAACCAGCAGAGCATAACGCCACCAATAGCAGGTTGACTCTTCCGATGAGTAAAGCGTGAGGAAAACCCATATGAACTGGTAAATGTATGTGCTATAAATGAACGGGGTATTTCAAGGGATGGGGAATCGATCCCTGCTACTGCGAACTTAAAGAGTTGTTAGGAAACAACTGATGACAAATTATCAAACGGTCTGAAAAACTAAAAAAGGGGTGAAGCAGAGCAGAATGTTGACTGCTAAAATGGCTTTTTTACTGACCATGTCCGAAAAGTTAGGTTCGCGATTTAATGATGTGTTGCCGCTGGATAAAAAAATAGAATGCACAATTGATCTTTCGTTTACTTTCGACCTTCAAGTATGTCTCATGAAATCATATTGTCGATGAAAAATTATTTGTCTTTGCTGCTGGTCCTTGTCTGTTCAATGGCCTGGTCGCAGAACGAGGAAGCCTCGTTGATCGGCACGTACTTCTGGAAAGACGCAATCGTGCTCAGACCGTGTACGATTACCGGTCAGCCAGTGGCTGGAAGTGAAGAGATCACCTCATTACCCAACCAGTACTTCCGGGTCATCCGCGAGTTGGAAAAGGACGCCCTGGTCATTGAGATTCTCAAATACTCCTCCGAGTTAAACTTTGTAAGGTACAACCTAAAAGGGGGTACGGCTACCTACAACGCCATGGGAAAACCCAAGGATCTACAGAAGGGGATATATGAAAAATCTTACTTTTTAGTTAGCGAAAACGACGTACAAAAACATGCCGGGCAGTGGGTGCCCTTACGGTTTGCCTTCGGCATTATTAATTTCCCTTTCAAATACCGGATTCAGCCCGGTAGGGGCGACTTTTCGGGATCATTCAATTTTGGAGCTGGTTTGGGTGTGAAGCTTCCCCACAAGACCAATTCCAATACTACCTTTTCGATCCTCAATGGGTACAGCTTGTCAAATGTCGACCTTGACGCCACTTCCGTGCGAAGAAATGCCACTGAATTGAATCAGACCAATAACTTTTCGGCCCTTTCCATTTCATTTGGGTTGATGATGGAAAACAGGAGGATACAGGCGGGCGTATTTACAGGATTTGATACGATCAATCATATCAATCAGAAACGGTTTGGGTGGTACTACCAGGGAAAACCCTGGATAAGCGTAGGCTTTGGTTATGCCATATTCTCGAATGAAGATCCTGGGGGGGCTAATATAAAAACAGAACAGTAGGGCTTGCGAATCGGCACATGCAAAGCCTCCGACACCCGCAAGTCACTCCTGATCAAGGATGCCATGGGAAATGTGCTGCACCGGGTGACCATCGCAAAAGGCAAGGAGAGCTACAAGTGTAAATTTGATCTTCGGGAATGGGCGACGGCACTTACTACTGGAGTGCATCAAGAAGTGTGGGAGATTCATGCCGCTTCCTGGACGAGATCAGGCTCCTTCACTAATTTGATCGGCCTGAAATCGGGATAGCGCTGGGTAGTTTCCAACATTCGGGGAAAATGTTTCATCAAATAGGATAACCTGTTTGATAATCAGCTATTTATTTAGAATCCGACCTCCCTCTTGCTACGAATGTTGATGGTCCGCCAGCGGCCACATTACTATTTTCATGGGATTTGTTCAGGTTAGCTGACTGATTAACCGAATATACTGAACCTTGATTGCTGAACAAGTTCGATTAACTAGTTTGAGCGCATAAGAACGAGTTTATTGATCCCAGTCCTGATTAGGGACTGGTACATTAATACGTTCGTTTTATTTTACTACCTCATGACGCTCAGAGAAATCCTATCCGTCAATCGTCTCCTCTAACGTACTTAAATTCAGAGTAATACTTCTGGCTGATGAAACATTTTCCCGGAATGTTGGAAACCTCCCTGTGTAGGAAAAACGCAACACTAGCCACGCCACGCGACGATCGGTCCATCCCCACCTGTGTAGGGAAAACCAAATCCCGCCTTAGAGAAATGAATCAACATGCGGTCCATCCCCACCTGTGTAGGGAAAACGATAGCTCCACCAGCCGGGACTCCACCTTAGCCGGTCCATCCCCACCTGTGTAGGGAAAACGTAAACCTGAGCGTGACCGTGTGCATCATCAGCGGTCCATCCCCACCTGTGTAGGGAAAACGTCCCCTACCTGCTGGTGGCTACCCCTATACTCGGTCCATCCCCACCTGTGTAGGGAAAACTGGATGTAGATCACGTAGATATTGAAGAATTTCGGTCCATCCCCACGCATGTAGGGAATACTCGGCCAGTGCCTCTTTGTGCGCCTTAATTACCGGTCCATCCCCACGCATGTAGGGAATACGAACCGTGGCCGCGCACGTGCTGACCTTTTCGCGGTCCATCCCCACGCATGTAGGGAATACATTGATGTACTCAATGACTTTTAGCGGTGAGCCGGTCCATCCCCACGCATGTAGGGAATACCGATACGGATTGTACCCAATATGCTCATTACCCGGTCCATCCCCACGCATGTAGGGAATACCAGCGCATTATATCCGGGTTGGTATCGTAGTTCGGTCCATCCCCACGCATGTAGGGAATACCGGCCTGCCTGATATACCTCCTGTCTCCGCTTCGGTCCATCCCCACGCATGTAGGGAATACTCAATAAACCGCTCGTCGGCGGTGTTCCAGTTCGGTCCATCCCCACGCATGTAGGGAATACTCACCCTGGTGTAGGGCAGCACCTCCTCATACGGTCCATCCCCACGCATGTAGGGAATACGCGTGACGCTTTCGGGGGCCGCGACCGGAACTCGGTCCATCCCCACGCATGTAGGGAATACCCCTCCCCTCCCTTCCGAATATCATCCTCCATCGGTCCATCCCCACGCATGTAGGGAATACCTCCTGACGGCCGACGCATCGAAGGCCTTATTCGGTCCATCCCCACGCATGTAGGGAATACCGCATTCGCCCCGGCACAGACTCCTGTCGGGGCGGTCCATCCCCACGCATGTAGGGAATACGCTTTCAGCGACTCAACGTAGCGGTCAATGGCCGGTCCATCCCCACGCATGTAGGGAATACCATCGGCTTCGGTGGACCTCAGGTTCGGGTGTCGGTCCATCCCCACGCATGTAGGGAATACTTGGTAGCGTTACCCGTTACCATCGTCTTGTACGGTCCATCCCCACGCATGTAGGGAATACGGTATCTTTTGGAATGCCATTAAGAACATAAAAGGTCCATCCCCACGCATGTAGGGAATACTGTCAGGGGGCGGTTTGGGGTGGCGGCGTGTTCGGTCCATCCCCACGCATGTAGGGAATACGGTGGTGCCTACGGAGGAAGTGACACCGGAACCGGTCCATCCCCACGCATGTAGGGAATACACTAAAAATTTGCATGTGAACGCGGTTTTCGTACGTCAAAGAGCGTTTATGTGTTTTTAAGAAATTTTTTGTTCAGAATCTGGCGGGGGCCAACGAGAGCAATCCAAAACCAAAAGCCTTGGCAGGTCCAATGCCACTCTGCAGGGCGGCTTTGAAAAGTATGGGATCAGTCACGCGTAGCATTCCATCAAAGCGGACGCCGTAAAGCGGGATTGCTTGTCGCGATTCGACCGTGCTCCCCTTGGCTGCTTCGTACCAGAAATCATCACTACCGGCCCATAGTATCTCGAAACCATGTTGCTGTCCTTTCCGGCTCAGCCATGCCTGGGCAGCGGTCGGAGCATCGGCTTCATCGTCCTGAGTCAGGTAATCGGCGAGGGCCACACGCCGGCCCTGTTTCCTGCCCTCACGCTTTTCCTTGCGTGTCGGATTGGCCACAAGACGGAACTGGAATGTCTGGCCTGACACAAAATCAGGGTCGGCTGCTGTATACTTGACGGAAGTAGTGTAATGTTCAGGCAAGCGACTCCAGTCCGGCTCAGTGTGTGACTGCACCAAAATGGTCGGCTGTGCATCGCGGTAAGACAGTGGCTCCAGCCGAAACAGCACACCATGCTCGACCCGATAGTCCCTGCCGGGCACCGTCTCGAAAGCATGGGCGAGTGTACGGTGCAGTTCATAGGGTGCAGCCGCATCGCGCCGTGCCTCGAACGATCGGGGGTTAAGAGTGATTTTAGACAAAAACATGTTCAATCGGGGACTAAGGTTGGACGGATATAGGTGACCACTTCGCGGGGGGCAAACCGGCGGGGGGCAAACGAAAGCGGCACATCGCTACGCTGTGCTCGGCTTGCCGGGATGTATTCGCCTGGTGCGTCGGGAGACTGGGCTTTGCCAGTCCCGGCATCCAGCACCAGCCGCACCGTCTGTGCCGACAGCTCTGCTGCCCCGCTCCAAATCTGCTCCCGATCACCAATGGATTCGGGCATCAACGCTGGGTCAAGGGCCGTTAGCAGCGCTGTTGTCAGGGGGGCACGCATGACGGAAGGCCCTGTGCCCTCACCAAGCTCGAACCGTACGGGCCAGGTAGGCACGAAGGATTTGCGACCAAGAAACAACGGCCAATAGGGTTTGGCTAAGGCCGCGTCCAGGGCAGACAGCAGGTCTCCATCCTCGCTCTCGAACCCCACCAGGAAGTGGGCATCGCTGAGGTAGTACCGCTCCGATAAGACGGTGGTCTGCAAGTCGCCGGGGTTGGCGGGCTTGCCGGGCTTCAGCTTGGCACTGGCCCGCAGCACGTTTTGCGCCGTGTGGTAGTCGCGGCGCAGGACGCCCTCCCGAATGACCCGCACCCCGAAGCACATAGCGGCCAGGTCGGCAAGAGTGCGTTCCTGCCCAGCGATAACGTGCGTGGCTTCGGCCCGGTCCCAGCCCAGAGCGGCGCAAAGCAAGCCAATCACACCGCTTTTCGAGGGTTCGGCCAGCGTTTCGCGGATGCCGAACCGACTGCTCACGCCCCAGGACTGCATCGGCCCGGCCAGTCGTAAAATCAGGGTGTGGCTCATGCGGGTTCGGGCTTGGCGGTGAGGAAGGTTTTCAAGGTTCCCAGCAAGTCGGGAACGCTGTCGAGCGTCTCGACGCCCGCCGCTTGCAACGATTGCGCCGCTTTCCCCCCGGCATCGAGCATCACGCACGCAGCCTGGCCGTTCAGCCCGTACATCTTTTGCAGCCTACCGTAGTGCGCACTCAGCGATTCGACGGCCCGGCTGGTCAGGCTTTCGTCCTGTCCGGGTTTTACGGGATTCTCAAAGGCATTGACCAGCGAAACCGGCTGCCCCGATTCCCGCATCACCACCATCACCAGCGCGGGCAGCGAGTGGGCCGCAAAGGTGTTCTGCTTGCCCGAAGGCCGCGCCTGCACGAACGCCTCGGCGAAGGCAAGCACTCCTTCCCTGGCGGCTTTGGCATCGCCGCCCAGGTTGCGGGTCAGTTGGCTCGTATCGACACAGGCGAAGCGGTAGAAGCACGACGAGGAGAAGCCGATGGTGCCGATCATGCCCGCCCCGGCGTTTTCGGCAGGCTGCAGGTCATCCACCGCCGTGAAGTAGTCGAACTCCATGTTCATGCGGTTGACCGAAATGGCGTGGCTCACCTGACAGGCCGCATCCACGTTTTCGGCGGGGTTGTCGGCCAGCATCCGGCCAAACAGGGCCACATCCACTGCCCGCACGTGCTTGGGGTAGGTTTTCTTGTACTGATCGGCCAGGGCCGCGAAGGGCTTTGCGGCTTCGGAAATAGCCTTTTCGTGATCGGCCTTTTCCTTCTTCGAGACACCCTTGGCGGGCGGATTGCTCCGCAACTCGGCCAACTGCCCGGCGGCGGCTATCGTTCCGGGCTCGGCACCGTGCAGCAGGTCGGCGGCTCGCTGTAATTCCTCCGGCCCGACGTAGAGCAGGTACCTCGTCTTGCCGTCGTCGTCAATTTTGTACAAAGCCTCGTAGAACTCCGCCGCCAGGGCCTTGGCCTGAGTCTCCGAATGACCCAGCCCGACGAGCAGTCCGGCAACCGCCTCGGGCGCTCGCTTGGTGCGGATGCCCAGGCGGTCGGTCATCTGTTCGCGGAACACGTCGGACTGCCTGACGGAACGTTTCAGGCATTGGGAAGAGATGCGCTGCCGACGGTAGCCGCCGAAGTCGCAGTCTTTGGGCGCACCGCTGTCGTCACGGTTGAGGTTGGAGGGGGGGAAGTTCTGCAGGATGTGAAATTCGATGGTTTTCATAGGGATTGGGTTTTTAAATAAAAAAAAGGTCAGTTGGTGGTTTCAAAAAGATCTTCGTCCTCTTGCTCGGCCCGGGCGGTCTTCCAATAGTCACGAGCCCACTGGCGTTTGGTGTGGTCGCCCTCCCAATGCAGCAGGTCCGTCAAAATCCGACCGTAGTCCACCGGGATGCGGGCTTCGGCGGCAGCTATTCGTTGAATGAAGCCCCGCAGCGGCACGGCGATGTCCTCGCGGTCGCTATCAAGCAAGGCGACGAATCGCTTATCCAGGCTATCTTGCCCCGCCCCAAGCTGGGTGCGCAGCCGTCGCAGCGACTCGCCGAACGACCGGGGTTGGTAGCTTGTGCTGTCGTCATCCTCACTAAATCCGGGTACTTTGTACCCGCCATCTGGGGTGGTGAACCGCTGGGCGTGGATGGCGTAGAGCGTCCCCACCAGGCGGTAGGCGTCGAAGGGCCAGCCGCTGGTTTCGGGCAGAAGCCCGCCCAGTATCCAGATGGAACGGGTGTCGCGCAGCGGGTCGGCGGCGGCGCGGCGGAGTTCGGCCAGTTTGGCGCGGCCCTCCGCATCGCGCTGCTTTTGCAGAAATCGCACCAGGTTGTTGATCGAGGCTTTGTCGTAAGGATTCATACGGGTTCGGTTTTTTTGGATTTGAGGTAAAGAGTTCCGGTGTTCAGCACCGTTTCGGCTTCGGCCAGGGCCTGCCAGGCGGAATCGCTGGGTTTGTAGTGATCCAGGACGCCATGCAGCGCGGCCTTGGCAACTTTTTTGATCATGGTCTGCCACTCTTTGCGCACGGCCCCCAGGTCGTCGGTGGGTACGGTGGCGATTCGGGCCAGAATGCGGTCGAACTGCTGCCCCAGCACGGGCCAGTAGCGGGCGTCGGTGTCGAGGGCTTGCACGAAGGCGTCGCGCTCGCCCCGCTCCACATCGCTCAGGCGAATGCCCCAGGGCTTGTTGAGCCGGGCACGGGTGGCGAAGGCGCGGGTGGCTTCGCGCAGCCGGAAGTCGCGGATTTTCCTTGCATCTTCAATTATGTCCCTTAAAGTGAGCCAGCGGCCTTCCTCGGTTATGATCTGGGGGTAAACCGTCACCCGTTCCTGCCGCCATAGTTCGACCTTGGCCTTGTCGTTGACCATGCCGAACACATCCGCCGCAAAAGCCACCCGGCGGTCAAGGTCGAGTTCTTCAACATTGTTCGCCAGCCATTCAAAGGTCTTCGGCGCGTGACCGCCTTCGCCCTTTTTCTCAATGTTCATCATGTAAGCCGCACTGCCCTGCCAGAGCGCACGGGCCGTACTGAACCGCAAGGGGTAAAGCCCTTCGTTACCCGCCAGGTAGGCCAAGTGTGGGTCGTCGAAAAGTAGGTTCTCGACCTTGCTGCCCTGGTTGTAGCGGACGCCAGTCACCCCTTGCTCCTCGTTCAAGACCACCTGCAGGCGGCGGCTTTGAAACGTGAACAGTTCACGGATACCGCCAACGTCGCGTTTTTTGGGTAATGGCGGTTCATCCGCTTCCCAGGCAGGATGATCGCCCTCGGTGTTTCCCCAAACCCCGGAATCGGGGGCAAGGTTGAGCAGCAAGGCCCGAAACAACGAAGGTCTTTCGTCCGCCACGCCCCGCAGCCAGAAGTACGCCCCGCCCACCAGCGGTCCGTGGCATAGATTGAACGGCTTGGCCACCCCGCCGCCCAAAGCCGCCGCCTGAGTGCAAACCAGCGCACGGGCCGCTTGGGCCAGCGTCAGGGGCTGGTTTTCGGCATCAAGGTCATGACTGAACAGCGCGGCGTTATTTCCACTGGCCGCCGCGTGAAACAGGCGCGTTATGGGCGAAGGGTCTTTCGCTTCCGTGTCGGGGTGGCCGTAAAAAGGCCGCGTCGGCGACAGCAGGTCGAAGCGGTCGGTGTGTTGGGCAAAGTACGCTTCGCATCGCGCGGCGTCGAACGCCCCCTCCTGCCAGCGGTCAAACCAGTCCGATTCGTCGGTTAGTTCCGGGAATACAGAAGCGGTCAAAGCCGCCAGCAGCCGATTGAGGGCGATGGTTTCGAGCGGATTGTCGGTCGCCAGTTCCTCGATTTCGTGCGCCCTGGTCAGGGCCTCGTGTAGGCCCACGTCCGTCGGCGGGCCGCCCCCGCGCCACCGCATAGGTAGCCAGGGTTCTTGTAGTAGGTTGAAGGAATTCATGATTATTGTTTGGTGTAAATTAATCCTAATCTGTTATCCAGCGTGAGTTGCACATTCCCTACCGTGGCATTCCCATCAACCAGCTCCACCAGCTGAAAGCGTTTCAGCACCCGATGTTCCTCCTGCATGGCGAGCCATTCAGGGTTCTCTTCTTTCCATAGCGTGGAAACAATACCGGGATGGCTGATCCGCACGGCGGCACCGAAAAGGGTACGCAGCGTCTCGGGCTGTAGCCTCCGGTTTTTGGTCCGGCATAAAACCGTTTTATCGCCTGGCTCCACCGCCCAGCCCCCATCAGTTTCATATAGAAGCAGTACTTCGGCATTGATGCCGTCCGAACTGCGGGTCAGGGCTTTGAGGTGTTCGGGCAAATCGCCTTTCCCTTTTTCCCCGTCCTCTTCGGCCAATTCAGGTTTTTCAAACACAAACAGCTTCCGCAGTTTTCCCGGCTCCGGCACCAGCCGCTTTGCGGCATCGGCCATTTTGCTTCGGTCGGCTCTCAGCCACTCGGCCACTTTCTCAGGATATAGGGCTTGAAACTCTTCATCCAGTCCTGCAGGAACTGCAGCCAAGTCGCCATACACCGCCTCGATCAGAGCCCGGTAGCCCGGCCCGGCCCCATCGCCCAGCGGCAAGGTCCAGCCGCCCGCTTGCCGCAGCACGGCCCAGGTTTTCCAGAGCAGAGCCGTTTCGTATATTTTGCCGCCGCCCGAAATCCCGTCCACCTCGGGCAGTTTGCCCTCCTCGCTCTCCGCGCAGGCGATGTACATCACGGGTTGGGAAAAACCAGCGGGCCGCTCGCGCTGGTGGCGGTGCAGCCGCCCGGCGCGTTGCAGCAGCAAATCGACCGGAGCCAGGTCGGTGATGAGGGCGTCCACGTCCAGGTCGAGGCTTTGCTCGATGACCTGTGTTCCCACCAGCAGACCGGACTGCGCGGGGCGTTTGGGGCCGAAGCGGGCGCGGGCGTCTTTCTCACGCTCCTGCCGCCAGGCTTGGGGCATTCGGGCGTGGAGCAGCATCCGGTCGGCCTTGGGTAGTATTTCATCGGTGTCGAGTTTCTCAAAAACCTCCTGCGCTCGCTTGACGGTGTTGCAGACGATCATTACCGTGGCTCCCGCCGCCAGCAGTCGCCGGGCGGTGGCCACAACGGAGTCGATTCCGGCATCACACCAGCGGAAGGCTAGTCTTTGGCCCCGTCCCGGTGCGGGGGCAAAGGGGTGGGCAGTAGTGGTGCCGTCAGCGGCATGCCACACCACCGGGTAAGGTGCCGGACGAGTACCGTCAGGCACTTCGGGGCTGCCCCAGGCAGCGAGCATCCGCTGGCGCGCTTCGGTGGGCAGCGTGGCCGACAGCACCACTACGTTGACATTCAGCGCGCGCAGCCAACGCAGCAATTGCCCAAAGACGGTATTCATGTAGGCATCGTAGGCGTGTACCTCGTCAAAAATGACCGTCTTGCCATTCAGCGCGAACAGCCGTAGGAAAAAATGCTTGGCGTAAAGGACGCCGAGGAAAAGCTGATCGACCGTCCCAACGCCGTACGGAACCAGCAGGGCCCGCTTCTTGGGCATGAACCAGCCCAGCACCCGGTCCTTGCCGGATTCTTCCCTGCCCTTCTTAGCATCATTGTCGTCTATTTCGGCGGTAGCTTCGGCGATGGTGAGCAGCGCTACGGCATCGTCGTGGAGCAAGTCGTTGCCATGTACCAGGCGTAGGGCGGCGGTATCGCCGACATGGGCTGCCACCAGACCATTCTCTACGTCACCCGCCACAAATGTTTTCAGGCGCGGGTAGAGGCCGTCTGATGTAGATTGAGAGGGCATGGCTACGTACACCCCCCCGCCATTTCGGGCGGTGACATAGAACCCGGCTTCGGTTTTGCCTTCGCCCGTCGGGGCTTCGGCGATAATCAGGTTGGGCTGGTCGGGATGCAGGGGCAGAGCGGCCACGATTTCCTGTAATGGGCGCGGAGGGTTGCCAAAGTGTTTTTCAAAATCCAAAGCCCGCAGACTGGCCCGCTGATTCAACCCGGCCTGACGATAGGCTGTGTACGCGCCCTCCCGGCTACTAACCAGGTAAGCCGCGAGGTCGTCCTCGGCCCGAATGTGCAGGTCGTAGCAGCTTTGCATCGATCCGAGCCAGTCGGCCAGCGTGGCCCAGCCCGCGAAGGCCAGCAGCCAGTCGGGCCAGGAATCTTTAAATGCATTGAGTGTGGGGAAGGCGTTGCTTGATGGAAGCGTAGCCCCCCATGCCATGAAAACCGCTTCGGTGAGGTCGTGCTGGGCTTGCCTCCAGGTTTCGTTACCCAGCACGGCTTCGGGGCGCGGGTCTAGGGCGACGCCCTCCCATGTTTCTTTCTGGCAAAGCTTGCCGTGATGAATGCCCACGAAAGCGGCCAGGGCATCCAGCAAGGTTTTGCCTGTAAACCCCTTGGCGCCCAGCCAACGCTGCGCGATGGCGATAGACGCGTGACCGTGGTGCAGTCGGTTATGGTTTTCGTGAAAAAACAGCCCGGCCGCTTCCTGCCGCGCCTTAGCGGGTTCGTTCATTTCCTGAAAGCCCGGAATCCCCTTCCCCAGATCATGCAATCCAATCCAAATGCTGAGAAACCGACCGGCTTCGGCTTCGCTCATACCGAGAGCAGCGGCCATTTTCTGTTTCAGTGAATCTGGAAGGAACTCGTCCCACAGCAGTTGCGCGGCGCTGCCCACGTCGATGAGGTGTGCCCAGAGCGGGTGTGTCCAGTCGTCGGCTAAGCCTTCGACTTTTTCGCGGTTGGTTTTGGCCCAAAAGAGCCGCCAGTTTTCCATTGTTTTTTGATAAGGCGATGGGGATAAAGGTATAACAGCCTACCTCCTACGCCGGACATTTCATGTCCGGAATGAGTATGACTACGTAACGTTCATTTGCAATAACGTCGGACCAGTTCCTCCGCCTCCTGCCCCAGCCGTTCGCGTAAAGCGCCGGGTTCGAGTACCGTGATGCCCACGCCCCAGCCCTGGCAGAAGGAACGCATTTCCTCGAATCCCTCCAGCTCGTAGGATACCACCAGCCGGCCGTCAGGCCGTTCCTCCTCCACAATCTGCGTGGGGTGGTACTTGCGCTCATGGAAATGGGTGGCCTTGTCAGGCTCCACCAGTAGCCTCAGCTCGAAGCACTGGTCGGAGGTGATCGAGCCCAGGGAGGCCCGGAAATACGTTTCCGGGTTGAAGCTCTCGTCTACGGTGAAAAAGGCACCCTCCACGGCATCGTCGCAGGGAGCCACGCGACTGATCCGGGTAAGGGCAAAAGTCAGCAGCTTTTCACGCTTATGGCAGTAGGCAACCAGCATCCAGGCGCGGTTTCGCTTGGCGAAGATGTAGGGGTCGATTTTCCTGTCATTTGAGATCCGGCCCTCTCTTGCGGTGAAGTAGTCAATCCTGATCGAGCGATGCTCGTCCATAGCCGTTTCCAACCGGCTGAATATATCCATTTGGATGCGATCCGGATCATTGTCGTCAAAGTGCCACTCCTGGGTGGGTTCCTCTATGTCAAAAAGGTAGGTGACGGGACGGGCCCGCTCGAGTAGCTTGACAAAGGCACGGCTTAGAGCTGCGGCGTGCGGTGTGCCAACCAATACTGACCGGCTAGCCTTGGCGGCAATAGCAAGGGCGCGCAGTTCAGCGGAATCGAAGCGTAAGTCGGGAATGGTAACCTGCTGGCTTTCCGGAGCCAGAGAAAACACCTTGCGCCTCTCCTCCTGCCGCTGCAGGATCGGCAATCCCTGTTCCTTCAACTGACTGATGAAACGGCGGGCCTGCCGTTCCCCGACTTTCGTCAGCTTCTGGATGTCATCCAGTGTCAGTGCACGACCTGTGTCCAGGACCTGACGTAACAACTCTTCGGGTCTTATTTTTTTCATTGAGGTAGGGGTGACAGTTAGTTGTGGATTGCAAGGTTGAAGGAGCATTGCCTCATGCCGGACATCGAATGTCCGGCTTGCCGCACATGTGGCTTTAAGTTGCAACGTAAATCAACAAATAAATCTATGAAACACAAACATGCATTGCGGGATTTGCCCAAAGTTCGTGATTCTCTTTCATTCCTTTACGTGGAGTACGGGCACGTAGAGCAATCCAGGCTGGGGGTTGAGTTCGTCAACAGGCTGGGGCAGGTTCCTATTCCGGCGGCAAGCTTGTCCTCATTGTTGCTAGGGCCGGGCACCACGATCACCCATGGAGCGATCAGAACTCTGGCCGAAGCCGGATGCTCTTTGGTTTGGGTCGGGGAGGGTGGGGTCAGATGCTATGCCCAGGGTACCGGGGAGACAAACAAGGCCTATCGTCTCATGCGGCAGGCCGAACTTTCGGCAACGCCCGAGCTTCGACTGCAGGTGGTGGAGCGGATGTACCGGGCCAGGTTTCCGGAGCCACTGCCCCAGGGTCTCAAACTCGAACAAATTCGGGGCAGGGAGGGGATACGAGTGCGTGAGGCCTATGCCCAGGCCGCACGCAAATTCGGTGTGAGTTGGAACGGCAGGAATTACGACCGCAACAACTGGAACGATACGGATCCGGTAAACCGGGCTCTGTCATCAGCGAACGCCTGCCTGCACGGGCTGGTACATGCTGCGCTACTTTCGTCGGGTTATTCTCCGGCACTCGGCTTCGTGCACCAGGGCAAGCAATTGTCCTTTGTGTATGACATAGCCGATCTCTACAAAATGCAGCTGACAGTTCCTGTCGCTTTTTCGGTAGTGGCGGAAGGCCCGGATAAACTGGAAACGAAGGTCCGCAAGCGGTGCCGTGATGCCTTCAACAACCTGAAACTGTTGCAGCGAATCGTCACCGACGTGGATCGCCTACTTTCCTTGGATAAGGAACCGGAGAATCCCGATGGTTTTGACCCTGACGAAGATCCAGCCCTGCCAACCCCCTGGTGGAGCAAATTGCCAGACAACCCAGCCAAATCCACCGAGCCATGACCATACTGATCCTGGAAAGGGTCTCCCCCACGCTGCGGGGCGACCTCGGCCGCTGGCTGGTTGAAATACAAGCGGGGGTGTTCGTCGGTCGCGTAAACGAGCTTGTGCGCGAAGCACTGTGGGAACGGGCCACAGGCCGCGCCGATGATGGCACAGTATTGATGGTTTGGCGCACAAACAGCGAGCAAGGCTTTGATCTACGGGCCTGGCAACCTAAAAGCTATATTCCCATCAATCTGGAAGGCATCTGGCTGACCCGCCGACCGGCTTCTAACACTTAGCGTTTCTCTTTGTCCAAAAAAGGCTGTTTCTTGTCATTTGATCAGGGTTTTCCCTACACAGGTGGGGATGGACCGACCGCTTCGAGTGAGCTATCCTCGTACTGATCGTTTTCCCTACACAGGTGGGGATGGACCGAAGACCGCACTAGGCGACTGGAATCTACCCGAGTTTTCCCTACACAGGTGGGGATGGACCGTAAGAAGGAACTGGAAACCGCCGCCGTGCAACGTTTTCCCTACACAGGTGGGGATGGACCGGCTGAATATCGGGCTCGATGTCCAGCTCCATCGTTTTCCCTACACAGGTGGGGATGGACCGGATGGTCTGCCTATTGTGTGGCCCCGTCCGACGTTTTCCCTACACAGGTGGGGATGGACCGGTGGCTGCAGGCCGGTCAAAACGTGGCCGTAGGTTTTCCCTACACAGGTGGGGATGGACCGGCCCGCCGCAAGCCCGTGCACCACGAGTCGAAGTTTTCCCTACACAGGTGGGGATGGACCGG
>CATMVR010000003.1 GCA_950075905.1 uncultured Persicitalea sp.
GGAGCGGTGGTGGCGACGGCGTCGTCGCTGCTGGGGACGGTCGTGACCGCGCTCGCCGGGGACCCGGGAGCCGCGGGCGGGCCGGGTGTCTCGGGGGCCGGCCTGGCGGAGCGGCTGCTTCCGGCTCTGGTCCGTGACCCGGACCGGGCACCCGCGCCGGCAACGGCCGGACACGTCCGCGCCGCGCTGGTCCTGCTCGCCGACCACGGCCTGGCGTCGTCGACGGTCGCGGCCCGGGTCGCCGCGAGCACCCTGGCCGACGTGCAGGCGCTGCTGATCCGCAACCGGGCCGAGACGGCGTCCTTGCGGGAGCAGCTCCGCGCCATCACCAACAGCCCCGTGCTTCTCTTGCCGGACAGCAGCGGCGCGCTGCGGCGCGACCTTGCGGCGGCCCTGGCGGACACGGCAGGAATTTCGTCCAACCCCTACCTGCGGCTCGCCCGGCAGGAGCTCCTCATCGCGAGCCGGTCCACGGACCTGGAAAAAACGACCCTGCTTCCCCAGTTCAAAGTGGGGTACCTCAACCAGTCGCTGATCGGCGATTACCGCCGCAACGGTGCGGACGTGTTCTATGGGGCGGGCAAACGCTTCCACAGCGTCGAGGCGGGGCTGGCCATACCCATTTTCCGGGGCGCGTTTAAAGCGCGGATCGAGGCGGGCAGGATCAGCGAGGAACTCGCCCGCAATCAACTGGCCGTGGCGGAGATTCAACTCGGCACCCAACTGAGGCAGGCGGTGCGTGCTTACCAGGCCACCGAACAGAGCCTGACTCTGTACGAGGAGCAGAACCTGCCTCTGGCTGGGGAGATCCGGGCGAAAGCCACTCTGGCCTACGAGGCGGGTGAGATCGGCTATCTCGAGTTCGCCCAGGCCCTCAACCGGGCGCTGGACATTCAGTCGCGGTACCTGGACCTGCTCGATGAACACAACCGGGTCGTCATCGAAATAGAATTCCTGCTGGGCCAGTGACCAGCCCGCGCATACACCCCATTTTTTATACATAAAGACAAGAACCAAATGAAAAACCTACTGATTATCCTGGCCCTGCTGGCGGGCCTTTTCGCCTGTGACAATACCCCGACGACGGAAGTCGAGGGCGGGGAGGCCACCTCAGCACCCCATGAGGAGGGGGACGAAAACCGGGTCGAGCTGACCAAAGCGCAGTACGAGACGGCGGGGATCGCCACCGGCCTGGTGACGGAGCGCAGCCTGAGCGGCACGGTGGTGGCCAACGGCGTCATCGACACTCCCCCCCAGAACCTGGTCAGCATTTCGGCCCCTTACGGCGGCTTCGTCCGCAGCACCGACCTGCTGCAGGGCAAGCGGGTGCGGAAAGGGCAGGTGGTGGCCACCATCGAGAACCCCGACCTCATCAAGATGCAGCAGGACTACCTCGAGACGGCCAGCCAACTGGAATACGCCGAACTCGAACTCGCCCGCCAGACCGAACTGAGCCGCGAGAACGTCAACGCCCGCAAGGTGCTGCAGCAGGCCACGGCGGACGCCAAGACCCAGAAAGCCCGGCTGGCGGGATTGAAGGGGCGGCTGCAAATCGCCGGCATTAGCCCCAAGTCGTTCGCCGACGGCAACCTGGTGACCCGATTCCCGGTCGTTTCGCCCATCAGCGGGTCGGTGACGGTGGTCAACGTCAACCTGGGCATGTACGTCAACCCGACCGATGTCATGTTCGAGATCGTGGACACGGAGCATTTGCACGTGGAAATTTCCGTGTTTGAGGACGACGTTCCGAAAATAAAGATCGGCCAGACCATCCGCTTCACGCTCAGCAACGATCCGGCGAAACAGCACCTGGCCAAGGTGTACCTGATCAACCAGAAAATAAACGAGGACCGCACCGTCAGGATCCACGGCCACCTCGACCACGACGACCACGGCATGCTGCCCAACAACTTCGTGCGGGCCGTGATCGAGACTGGTGCCAGCCCGGTGCCCGCCCTGCCGGAGGAGGCGATCGTGGACTTCGAGGGCAGGCCCTACATCTTCGTCCGGGCCGATTCCGCCGAAAGCCGCACCTTCGAGATGGTGGAGGTGGCCCGGGGCGTGACGGAAAACGGCTACGCGCAGGTGACGCTGCCGAAGGATTTCGACCGAAGCCGTGAAGTTGTAATGAAGGGAGCTTACGCCCTGCTGTCGAAACTTAAAAATTCGGAGGAGGAGGGGGAAGGCCACTGACAATGACCCATGGAACAAATCATTCTGGGCGGCATCGTCCTCAGCTTCATCCACGCGGTAATCCCCAGCCACTGGCTGCCCTTCGTCACGATTGGCAACGCCCGGGGCTGGGACCGGGCGACCCTATTGCGAACCACTTTCCTGGCGGGTACCGCCCACACGCTGAGCACCACGATTTTCGGCCTGCTGGTCAGCTACGCGGGGTTCCAGCTCACCGGCAGCCAGCAACTGATCGCCGGGCGAATTGTCCCGCTGCTGCTGCTGATCCTCGGGCTGTGGTTCGTCATGCAGCATTACCTGGGCCACTCCCACACCCATCTGGAAGCGGGGAATGCAAGGGGCAGAAGCCACCGACGGCTGCTGCTGTCGCTGGTGGTCGTCATGTTCTTTTCGCCCTGTTTCGAGATCAGCGCTTATTTCCTCAGCGCGGGGACGATGGGCTGGCGCGCCGTGGCCGTGTTGGCGGCCTTATACAATGTCCTCACCCTGGCCGGCATGCTCGCAATGGTCGGGCTGGGACAGCGGGGGCTGGAGAAGCTGGACATCGGCTGGCTGCGGCACAACGAGCAACTCATCACCGGGATGACGCTCTGCGGGCTGGCGACCTTTAATTTTTTCACTGAATTTTAAGAAACCCAATAAACCATGACACAAAAACCAGTAAAAAAACACGATTCCCACCGCCACGGGGGCGAGGCCAGCGACTGGCTCACCCACTGGCCATTGCTGCTGTCGTTGCTCATCCTGGCGGTGATGCTCACCGCCGAATACGGCTTCGGGGCCGTGCCCGGCGAACTGCCGCGCCTGGCAATTTACCTTACCGCTTACTTATTGGCAGGTCACAAGGTGCTGGACTTGGCCTTTAGGAAGGCCAGGCGACTCGACATATTCAACGAGTTCTTCCTGATGAGCGTGGCCACCCTCGGCGCGTTCGCCATCGGGGAGTACAGCGAAGGCGTGGCGGTCATGGTGTTCTACGCCATCGGCGAGTGGTTCCAGGACGCCGCCGTGAACCGGGCCAAGCGAAGCATCAAGGCCCTGCTCGACATCCGGCCCGACACCGTGGATGTGATCCGTCAGGGCAGGGTGCAGACGGTGGAACCCTCCGAAGTCGAGATAGGCGAGGCCATCCAGGTGAAGCCCGGCGAGAAGGTGGCGCTGGACGGTGAGCTGCTGTCCGAGCGGGCCACCTTCAACACAGCCGCCCTGACGGGTGAGAGCAAACCCGATTCCAAAGAAAAGGGCGAGCAGGTGCTGGCCGGGATGATCAACCTGAACACCGTGGCCGAGGTGAAAGTCCGCGCCCTGTTCCGCGACAGCAAGCTCAGCCGCATCCTGGAAATGGTGCAGGACGCCACGGCCCGCAAGTCCCGCACCCAGCTTTTCATCTCCCGGTTCGCCAAAGTTTACACGCCCATCGTGTTTGCGCTGGCTGTCCTGCTGGTGGTGCTGCCCTACTTCTTCGTTTCCGACTACGTCTTCCGGGACTGGCTCTACCGGGGCCTGGTCTTTCTGGTGATAAGCTGCCCCTGCGCCCTGGTGGTCTCGATCCCGCTGGGTTACTTCGGGGGCATCGGGTTGGCTTCGAAGAACGGCATCCTGTTCAAGGGTTCCAACTTCCTCGACGTGATGACGGGAGTGGACACGGTGGTCATGGACAAGACCGGAACCCTCACCAAAGGGGTGTTCAACGTGCAGGAAATGGTGGCCGACGGCATTGACGAAAAGGAACTGGTCAGGCTCACCGCCGCCATTGAGAGCAAGTCTACTCACCCGATTGCGCTGGCCGTCACCCGTTACGCCGGGAATAGACCGGAAGGGGCCGATGTAGGGGACGTGGAGGAAGTGCCGGGCCACGGCTTGAAAGGAACCGTGGACGGCAGGGAGGTGCTGGCCGGAAACACCAGGCTGCTGCGCAAGTTTGGGGTGAAGTACGACGGGGCCATCGACCGGGAGGCCGATACGGTGGTGGTCGTAGCGGTGGACGGGCGGTATGCGGGCTACATCCTCATTTCTGACGAGATCAAGGAAGATGCGAAACAAACGGTCGAACAACTCAGTGAAATGGGCATCAGGTCGGTCATGCTGAGCGGCGACAAGCAGAGCGTGGTGGAGAAGGTGGCCCGCACGGTCGGGGTGGACGAGGCCTTCGGCGACTTGCTGCCCGAGGACAAGGTGAAAAAGGTCGAGGTGCTGAAAAACGAGGGGAGGCACATCGCCTTTGTCGGCGACGGGGTCAACGACGCCCCGGTGATCGCCCTGGCCGACGCCGGGATTGCCATGGGCGGCCTGGGCAGCGACGCCACCATCGAGACGGCGGACATCGTCATCCAGAACGACCAGCCCGCCAAAATCGTGACAGCCATTAAAATTGGCAAGATCACCAAGGGCATCGTGTGGCAGAACATCGGACTGGCGATGGGAGTGAAGGTGATTGTGCTGCTGCTGGGGGCAGGCGGCGTGGCCACACTCTGGGAGGCCGTCATCGCCGATGTCGGCGTGGCCCTGCTGGCCATTATGAACGCGGTCAGGATCCAGAGGAAATCGGTCTGAAACATCCGGTCTTCCGGCACCCCCATGATTGAAAAAGGGGAAATACATTTTATAGATTACAAACCGTTCGGCGTGAGCCGGGAGTACGAGCAATTCCGTCCCTGGAAGTCGGTGGAAAAGTCCATGAAGACAGTCGAATTCGAGGAACTGTACCTGGGGGCTGCCTACCGCTGCACGGGTGAAAGAAGACCCTGAATCGTCAGGCCTGGCAGGGTGACGATGGTAGCTACCCACAGCTCCAAGCAGTTTTCTCTGCTGGACACGCAGGTCATCATTGGCGGGCAGTATTCACCTACAAAAAAGTTAGAAATAAGTAGAGAAGCCAACCTGAAAGGTGGCCGTGCGGGCGGGCGGGTTGCCCAGTATATCGGTGTCCCACTGGTAGCGGTAGTTGGCCCGAATCACCGTGGTGGGCGACGGACGGAAACTAATGGCGGGTACAACGGACCAGATTTCATCGTAGATGTTTTCATTCGTTTCGTTGAATGTGCCTACGTTATAGTCCACACGCTCTAAGCGGGCCGCCACGTTCAGTGTGGCCGTGTTCCAGCCCAGCATCCGGCCCCGCAGCACCGGCTGCACCACATCAAGCCAGCCCCCCTGCTGACGACGGCCAAACTGCTGTGAATAGGTGGAAGGTACATCTACCCGCGCCCAGACAAACTCGCCATTAAGATACGTGCGCGAGCCGGGCAGCACCGTATTGAAATCCACCGCCCATACATCGACCCGCCTACGCTGATCCAGAACCAGGCCGTCGTCCCGAAATTTATTGTACACGCCCCCCATCCACGACAAACCAATTTCCCCGAATTTGCGCCGTTTTACGGCTGCTTTCAGCGTAACCAGAGGCACCCCGTTGAAACTCTCCTCGAATCGGTTGGGGTTGACCTTGGCTGCGGGCAGGAACGTCCGGTTTTGCGTATTGGCGATGATTGAATTGTCAAAGCCGTTGGTCAGGTAACCTTCGTAGGCAAATACCCAGTTGCGGGTGTATTTTTTTCCGTATAGCCCAAATCCCACGTTACTGAAGGTGGAGGGAATAATACGGGTGGATGAGAGGGGCCGGTCAACGAATTCCCATTTGGGGCCGTCGTGATTCTGGTTGAACGAGCCAATCGGATTCATCACGATGCCGGTACGCAGGTTGAGCAGGGAGTTGAACTGGAAATCGACCGAGGCAAATTCGATATTGATTTCTTTGGTACCGTCTTCAAACTCGATTTCGGTCAAAAACTTGATGCGCCGGTTGATGGTCGCGGCCATGAAAATCGTCATCCGGGGCATTTGAAACGACAGCCCCTCACTAACCCCGTCGGTATTTGCGTACTGCGTGTTGGCTTCTACATAGCCCCCTATTGAAATGGGCAGTTTGCCGGTCCGCAGAAAGGGGCGGTTGTAAGCGGCATCGAGGTTCATCTTTTCGTCTTTGGGCGTATGCAGCGTCGTATCCCGGCCAAACAGCGCATCCATTTTGGCATTGCTGGTCGTATCGACCGCGACCGGAACCTGACCAAAGACCGATGTGGCGACCAGCAGGCATACGGGTAAAAGTTTGTTTCGCATATAAGTCAGGCGATAAGGATGTAAATTTTCTGGTCATCAGCCGTTACGCGGTAGGCTGTGAGGTCCCGGTCGGCGGGGCCTTCCGTTACGTGGCCCTGCGCATCGTATTCACTACCGTGGGCCGGGCAGGTGAGAAAGCCCTCGTGGGCGTTCAGCTCGTTGCCCTGGTGCGAACACTTCATCAATACAGCCGTGAAGGCGTCGCCCGTGCGGTGCAGATAAATAGGAAAGGTCTGACCCGGCAGCTCCACCAGCACGTAGTTGCGCAGCGTGGTCACTCCCTTTTTGCTCACCTGCTCGAATTCGCTCCGGCTGAGTTCAATGGTTTTCCCTTTTAAGACGGGCTTCTGTGCGTAGTACACGCTTCTGCAACTGCTCACCAGCACCGGAAGCCCCGCTGCTGCCAGGCAAACGGCTCCGCAGGTCTTCAAAAATGTTTGCCGGTCGAGTTTATCTGGTGTCCTCATGAAGAATAGGCTTAGAGTGATTTAAGAAATGCAATGACATCAGCTTGACTGGCAGCGGGCATTTCCTCGAAACGCTTTTGAATGCTGGCAGCCTCACCACCGTGCATCCTGATGGCTTCCCTAATACTGCGTGCCCGTCCGTCGTGCATAAGATACACCTGCCCGCCCTGCGAATTTTGGGCCAGCCCCAGCCCCCACAGCGGGGGAGTACGCCACTCGGCTCCGCCAGCGGAGCCTTCCGTGTAGCCATCGTCCAGGCCCGGCCCCATGTTGTGCAGGAGCAGGTCTGTGTAGGGATGAAATTCGGTGTTGGCCAAGGCAGCCACGGGCGAGTATCCCGTTTTCAGCGTTTGTTTGTGGCAGCTTTCACAACCTGTTTGCACGAACAACTGCTGGCCTCTCAATACGGCAGGGTCATCAGGGTTGCGCTGGATGGGTGCTTTTAGCGTTTGCAAGTAGAAGACTACATCCCGCACTTTCCTGTCCGATACTTCGGGATCGATGGATTTGAGCGTGTACACGTCACTCGGATCAAAAGTCGACGTGATGCCCATGTCCTGGTTGTAGGCTACCACCGTCTGATGAAACAGGTTGTAAACACTGCCTTTTTTACCAAAGCGCGTTATATACCGATCTCCCTGCCGCCTGCTGTTCGGGCGGGGCGTAACGTAGCCGGGCAACAGGTTCCAGTTTGGGTGTCCCCGCACCCCATCGGGGTTCTTGGCGTTGGCAGCGGCCATACCCAGAATATCTTCGTCGCTTACCAGTTCAAGGTAGCCCAGCCCGGAGTTGCTGGGCGGGGTAAACTTAGCAAAGGGAGTTCCTTCGGGCAGTTGCTCAGGTTCATAGCCCGGAATGGCCCGGTTCTGTATTTGAAACCCGTGGTCGAACTCGTTTTGACCCAAGCTATCGGTGTGGCCAAAGCGAATCAACGTGGTAAAGGGATGTCCTTTACCATCACCAGGGTGGCAACTGCCGCAGCTATTGGCCACGAACACCGGCCCAAGTCCCGTCTCAGGCGTGAATATTTCATCGTTGAAGGCAATGTCACCAGCCAGGTGCCGGGCCGATTGCGCCGGGGTAAGTCCTGCTACCGGACCATCGAGTAGTTCGTCTTCCCTGGGGGCGGTGGGACCCATTTCCTTGCAGGCAATAATGGCAAAGACAAACGACGCGACACTAAGTAGAAATGAAAGAGTAGTTTTTCTCAAAATAAACTGATCGTATGTGGTTGAATGCCAATGGTTAAATAGGGTAAGATTAACAGCGGGGTTAACGAAACCATCAGCAAATGTAGCAAGAATATTTATAATCTAAATATAATTTTAGACTAGCCAAAAAAATAATCAGAACTTGATAGAAAATTATTTTCGACTTGCCGATTTATTCTACTGCCATATTGAGCCCATCGTCTGGCAAAACAAGAAGTTCAGAGGTAACAACAAAACACCCCGCAACCTGTGGGATTGCGGGGTGTTTTTGGCCTACCCTACGGGCTGGTTGCGGTGTTCAGGCGAGATCGGCAGATGACGGCTGGCGTTTACAGCTTATGCTGTTCCATTTCCGCCTGGACGATGGCCCGCTCCAGAGCCTCCTCCCTGCTGCAGTTCGTCCGGGCGTGGCGGTCCTCAGCCAAGCGCAGCACCTTGTTGCGGACACCGTCCTCCAGCGGGTCGAGCCGGTGTGCCTGGTTCTCGAAGAGTTTTTCAACGTACCGGGTGAACTCCTCGAAGTCGATGGTAACGTGTTCCGTGTCCAGATCCCCGAAAACACCCAGAATCTCCTGCCTGAGGGCTTTCTGTCGGGCCGGGGTCAGATCCCCGGTCTTAACATGGAGGGTGACCACCAGTTTCTTCTGGGTCAGCCCCCAGACGTGGAAGTGGCGGATTAGCTCCACCCCGTCCAGGCACAGCACCTTTTGCTCAAGCAGAGGCACGTTCACGCCTTCCGGCACCCTTTGAAGAAAAATCTTCACCACATCGACCAATTTGAACGAGATCATGACCAGCACCGCCAGGTTGATGACAATGGCCAGGATGGGGTCGAGGATGGGCAGTTCCTTGAACAGCAGGATAATGCTGACGGCCAGTACCGCCAGCCAGCCGAGCGAATCCTCCAGCAGGTGGATGGTCATGACCTGCTTGTTGAGGGATTTGCCTGATCTGAGTTTCCAGACCCCGATTCCGTTCAGGACGATGCCCAGCACGGCGATTCCGATCATCCACGGCACGTCGGGCATCTGCGGGTCAAGGATGCGCCGGATGCTGGCGTAGAATATGTAAACGGCCCCCAGCACCAGCACGAGTGCGTTCACCAGGGCACCCAAAAGGGAAAAACGCTGATAGCCGTAGGTGTACCGCTCGTTGCTTTTTTCCTTTTCGGCTTTATGCTCGAAGTACCAGCCCAGCCCCAGGGAGAGGCTGTCGGCGAAATCGTGCAGCGAGTCGGCGATGATGGCGATGCTCCCGGAGATCAGCCCCCCGGCCAGTTCCAGCACGGTGAAGGCCAGGTTAAGGAAAAAGGCCGTTTTGGTGCTGCTGCTTTTATTGTCTTTCGGCATCGGGTTTAGTGCGGGTTGTGAAAATAACAATCAGCGGTTTCAGGCTCCTCATTCCTATTTCTTGTAAGCCAACAACCTGAGGGCGTTGAAGACCACTAGCAGGGTTGAGCCTTCGTGAACGACCACCGCGATGCCGATATTGGCCACGCCCAGGATCGTCGCCGGGATGAGCATGGCCACGATGCCCAGGCTCACCCACAGGTTCTGCCGGATAATGGCCCGCGCCTTCCGGCTGAGGCCGATGGCGAAGGGCAGCGTTTCGAGCTTGTCGGCCATCAGGGCGATGTCGGCGGTTTCCAGGGCCACGTCCGACCCGGCGGCTCCCATCGCAATGCCCACCGTGCTGTTGGCCATTGCGGGGGCGTCGTTGACCCCGTCGCCGACCATCGCCACCTTGGCTTCTTCCTCTTTGAGCTTTTTGATCGCATCCACCTTTTCTTCCGGCAGCAGGCTGCCCCAGGCGTCGGTCAGGCCGATCTCTTTGGCTACGGCGTCGGCGACCTTCTGGTTGTCGCCCGTGAGCATGATCATCCGGCGGATGCCCAACTCTTTCAACTCGGCCAGCGTATCCTTGGCTTCCGGGCGGGGCGTGTCCATCAGGGCTAGCGCGCCGATGTAGTCGTCGTTGCGCCGGATGAGCATGGTCGTCTGCCCCGCCGCTTCCAGGCCACGTATCTTCTGCTCGACCTCCGGCGACGGCTTTTTGTCGTCCAGGGTTTCGAATAGTTCCAGGTTGCCGATGTAAATTTTATCCTGCCCCAGTGTGGCCTTGATTCCCTTGCCCTGCACGGCTTCCAGATTTTTGGCCTCGGGGATACTGGTTTCTGGCAGGCGTTCCTTCCCGTCGCGCACCACGGCTTTGGCCAGCGGGTGGTCGCTCAGGTTTTCGACGGCCACCGCTGTTTTGATCAGGTCGTCCTCCGTCACTTCGCCAAAAGGCACCACTTCGGTGAGTTTGGGTTTGCCCTCGGTCAGGGTGCCGGTTTTGTCGAAGGCCAGGGCCTTCAGCACGCCCAGGTCTTCCAGGGGGCGACCACCCTTGATCAGAACGCCGCCCCGGGCGGCCCGCGCTACGCCGCTCAGCACCGCGCTGGGCGTCGAGATCGCCAGGGCGCACGGGCTGGCCGCCACCAGCACGGCCATCGCCCGGTAGAAACTGGTGCTGAACGGCTCGTCCATTACCAGGAAGGCCAGATTGAGGAGGGCGACCAGCCCCAGCACCGACGGGACGAAGTACCTCTCGAACTTGTCGGTGAAGCGCTGGGTGGGCGATTTCTGGGTCTGGGCTTCGTTGACCAGCCTCACCAGCCGCGAGAGCGTGGAGTCGCTGGCAGCCTTGATGACTTTCACTTCCAGGGTGTTGTTGCCGTTGATCGTCCCGGCGAACACCCGGTTTTCGTCTTTGATATCGTCCTGGGCTGTGTATTCTTTGGCCGGGTCGGCCACGGCGGTTTTGTCCACCGGGACGCTTTCACCCGTGATGGGGGCCTGGTTGACGCTGGAACTGCCGTCCACCACCACGCCGTCGGCGGAGATTTTGCTGTTGGGCTTCACCACGATGATATCGCCCACGGCCAGGGTCTCGATGCCTACCTCTTCGGTTCTGCCGTCCTTTTTCAGCAGAGCCGTTTTGGGGGCCAGGTTGGCCAGGGCGGCGATGGACTTGCGGGCCCTGCCCATTGCGTAGTTTTCCAAAGCATGCCCCAGGCTGAACAGGAACAGTAGCAGGGCCCCTTCGGCCCACTCGCCCAGAATGGCCGCCCCGATGGCGGCCACCAGCATCAGGAAGTCGATCTCGAAGCCCCCCGCCCGGATCGTTTCGACGGCCTCCTTTGCCGTGAAGTACCCGCCGAAGCCGTAAGCCCCGACGTACAGCGCCAGACTAACCCAGGCGGGTACCGAGTCCACGTACGAAAGTCCGAAACCTACGCCCAGCAGCGCGCCGCAGATGAGCGAAAAGTAGAGTTCCGTATTCTTACCCAGAAATCCGCCGTGATCGTGATCGTGGCCATCGCCCTCGCTGTGCTCGTGTGCCTCGTCCTCATCATGGTCGTGTCCGTCGCCTTCCTTGTGAACGTGGTCGGCGGATTCCGCGAGGGTGGTTTTCTGGGTATCGGCTGTTTCTTCGTCTGTTACCAGCAAACCTTCATCCCGCAGCAGTTGCCGAACGGCCGCGACGCTGGTGACCGTTTTGTCGAATTCGATCCGCACCGGGCCGGAGGCCGAAACGGAAACGTCCAGCAGGCCCCCGTGCCTGCGCAGTCTACGCTCGATTTGCCGGGCGTGGCGGGTGTGCCGTACGCCTTCTACTCCCACCAACAGGTGGCCGAAATCGCGGGTGAGGTCTTCACCCTCCTGCTGCGCGATCGAGCGGATGCGGTCCATTGAGATAACGCCGGGATCGTAGTGAAAGCAAAGCTGTGGACCCTGCCCGTCTTTGCCTTCGGCTACGTGCGCTTTCTGAATGGCTTCCTGCTGCTCCATCCGGTGGATGAGCCGGGTCACGCACGCGTCCTTTTCGTCAGGTACCCCGGGCAGGACGACGGGGATTTGCATCTTAATCTTTTCCATATGTATATATATACGATTAGGTCTTTTTTATAATGATTGAATTGTCTTTTCCCTTCCAAAGCGGAAGAACAATGGGGGCGGCGGTTAGCCCGGCAGCAGCATGAACAGCAGAAACCCGGCGAAGAAGGCCGCCGTGATCAGCGGTGACTGGCTACTCTCGTGTGCCTCTACGAGCAGTTCCTCGGTGACCAGGAAAAGCAACGCCGCCAAACCGAAGGAAAGCACGATTTCCAGGTAGGCGTCCGGGATGCCCCCCAGCAGCCACGCACTCAGCACGGCGCTGACGAAGACGAGCAGGGCGAGTCCCACCAGGCACAGCACGGCGGTTCTAGTGGTCACCCTCCGGCTTCCCAGTGAGGTGGCGGTGGCCATGCCCAGCGCGGCCAGCTCGATGGAAATGGCAACCGCCAGCAATGTGCCGGTTTCCGTGCCGGATATGAACCCGATCCCCATGATTACGCCGTCCACCAGCAGATCGACGACGATGATGGCGATGAGCGCGGTGGGAAATCCCCCGCCGTCGGGGGCTTCTTCGGCGGGTTCAAGGAAGTACCGCAGGGCCAGCATCAGCACCACGCCCGCCCCGAAGCCGACGACGATCTCCCACACGACGTGCCGCTCCATGATGTCGGGCAGAAGCTCGACGGCCACCACCGAGAAGATCACGCCCGCCGCGAAGTGCAGGATGACGCTCCTCATGCGGAGGCCCGGCTTTCTCAGGATGGCTACAATGCCACCTGCCAGTAGGGCAGTGGCGGCTATTGAGGCGTAATTCGCTACGCTCGAAAGGTTTTCCACGCCTGAAGGGTTGGGCATTATGTTTAGAGAAACTACTACGATACTTTGGGTTTAAGAAACGGTCGATATATTCCTGACCAGGGTACAAATATTGTTCCATAAGCGCTTCGACGATAGCCATCTTAAGTGAATTATTCGGCAAAATCTCTGTAAAGGAAGAAGGCCCACACAACCCACTCGTCTACAATGAAAACCAATCCAAACCGGTTTTGCTCTTTCGAAGATTCTTATAATTCGGCCTTTTGTTTAGCATCTAGGACAACCTGAGACGGAATGAATTTGATGACCAGGTAAATGGCAATTTGCAGGAGAACCAAGTAGTTCAGCAAACCCAGCACGGTTTGAATTTCAGTCGCGTGGCGCGGTAGAAAAGCCTTCTTTGCCAGGAATCTGTATTATTCATTCCTGATTTTTTTGTATCCTTAAAAATCTGAAACCATTAAAGCATTACTCATACTATCGATCCTGTTTTTCGTAAACCCACAAAGCAAAGTGAACTCCGACCAGGTGCTGGGCCGCTGGATGTCGGAAGGCAAAGACCTGGAAGTGGAGGTGTTTAAAGTCGATGACCGCTACGCCGCCCGCATCGTGTGGTTCGAATGCAACGAGGCTACGCCCCGCAAGCTGGCGGCCCACCGCGACACCGAAAATCCCAATCCCAAACTGCGCGGCCGCTCGTGGTTGGGCATGGTGGTGGTCGATGACTTGCAGTTCGATAAAGCAGATAATGAATGGAGCGGCGGCAACATCTACGATCCCAACTCGGGCCACACATTCAAGTCGGTGGCCCGGCTTAGTTCGCCCCATGAAATGGTCGTGCGGGGGTATTGGGGATTCGAGGTGTTTGGCAAAAGCGTACATTTCAGTCGAGTGGAAAAGTGAGTCGTGGCGTCTTTGTTCACTGATTAGGGTTACTACCCGACAAAAATTTTTCTGTGATCCTGACATACAAAGAGGGAGTCAAGTGCTGCAGGTGCTTGACTCCCTCTTTGTAAAAAGACCAGGCCTGGCTTAGTCCATCTTGACGGCCTTGCCGCTGGCGTCGAAGATCAGGTCCTTGCCGCCGACTTCAGCCTCGTAATAGGTTTTACCGCCTTTCTTGATGATGGCGGCTTCTTTTACCTTTTTGCCTTTAAGGGCGGCTTGTACGGCAGTGGGCAGTTTCGAGGTGGAGATTTCGGTTTCGACTTCCTGCTCTACACCCTGCGGGTTATACACCACCGACATTTCTTCTGTACCCTGCTCGAAGTTTACTTCAAAATCGCCGTTTTTTTCTTTCTCCCACTCCACATCACTGGCGTTGGGGTAAGCTTTCGTGAAGGCCGTCTTGACAGTGGCGGGTACTTTGTCGGCTTTCACTTTCTGGGCGTTGGCGCTGAACATAGAGGTTGCGGCCAGGAGGGCCACTAGAATCATGCGTTTCATAGTTTGGATTGTTTTAAAGTGAATTAATGATACAAGAATACGGCTCAATTCTGGTGCAAATCTGGAAAGGGGCGTAGACTTAGACATTTCAAAAAAAAGGTTCTCCCATTGGCAAATACAGAAATTCTACAGGTTTGGTGATTTGGTTTGCCCAGACTTGACTGTCTCCCATTTCAAAATCGCCCATCGCCAATTCATCATAAAATGAAAGCACTTCGTTTCTATTGTCTGCTTACTCTGACGATTTTCTCCACCGCCTCGGCCCAAAACGCCGATATCCGGCTGCTGCGTGATATTAACCTGAATCGCAACACCCAACTCGACGGCTTTTTCAAGGGCGTGACCAATACGACCGTACTCGTTGCTTTCAGCGTCCCGGTGATCGTAATGGGTGTTGGATTAATCAAAAACGATGTTCCCACGCAACGAAAAGCGGTCGTGATCGGTGCCGGGTTGGTGGCATCGTCGGGGATTACCTACGTGATGAAAAGGGCGATCAATCGACCCCGGCCTTTCGTCACCTACCCCGGCATCCAGAAACTGACCGATGGCGGCAGTCCCTCTTTCCCTTCAGGCCACACGTCCCTAGCCTTTGCTACAGCTACGTCACTGAGCCTGGAAAATCCCAAATGGTACGTCATAGTTCCTTCCTACGCTTGGGCCGGGGCGGTCGGCTACTCGCGGATGCACCTGGGCGTCCACTACCCGAGCGACGTACTGGCGGGGGCGGTCACCGGAGCCGGTTCTTCTTTTGTGACTTATAAAGTGAATCGCTGGTTGCAGGGACGGAAAAAGTGAGGGTTATTTTAGGTTCGGCTCCATATTTCTGGAAACGAGGTCAAACCCGGAAAAAACCTGTTTCGCTCAGGCAACCCTGCCGAAATTTATCTGCCTCATGGATATATCGTATTTTGCGATTTAATAAGTATAACATTAGACGAAGCGCTTGTTGAACATTGGCGCACCGTCGCTCGACGCAATGTCATTGTGTATCGTACCCATTTTTTATTCGACTCGGATTGCCCCATAGGGCAAAAGTCGGTCGTCCCAAGGGACTAGCTATGAAATATCATTAGATGTCCCCTTGAATAAGGACCTTTATGAACTAGGGCAGAAATCAACAGCTCAGACTATGAATCGCAAGACATTGTACAAAAAACTTCGTCACGCCGGAGTCAGCATCATACCGATTGGGCGCTCAAAACATTAAGTTGATTAAAATCCCCTAGCGAACATCCCGAGTTATCGGCTGTTTGAACCCCAATTTCTCACAATCTTCGCCAGCCAAGATCGGTTTTATTCCCTATCTTAACAATTATCACCAAACATACGAGAACCCATTAAGAAAATGGTTGTAAAGTGTTATCAAACCGGATTTGTCAAATCTAAAGAGTTCGAATCATTTGTCTTTTTAACAGGAACTAATTAAAAGAATTTTGGGTACTATTTAAGTAATTGCTTAAATAAAAAATAAGCTTATGAAAAAAAGTGAATGCATACGAGTAGTAGCTGACCGAAACCAATTAAACCAATGCAAACTTGAGCTAGTCATTGCCGAAACGGAAATTCGGGCTTTATCAGACATTTTGAGCTTAGCCGGAAATGAGGTCCGGCTGAAGATACTGTATCTACTTAATCAGGAAGGGCAGATGTGCCCCTGTGATCTCAGTGATGTACTGGACATGAGCATGCCGGCGATATCGCAGCACCTGCGCAAAATGAAGGATAAAGATTTAATCCGTTATAAAAAAGTAGGACAGACCATCTTTTATTCTCTGAACGAAGACCTTTCCGATTTGCTGAATCTTCTTTTTAAACGACTCAAAAAAACACAACTAGTTTAGCCCATGGCCGTACAACTCGAATCAACGATTACCTGCCCGGAGTGCCAATACCAGAAAACCGAACAAATGCCGGAGGATGCCTGTCAGTTTTTTTATGAATGCGAGCAGTGCAAAACCGTTTTGCGCCCTCAGTCAGGCGACTGTTGCGTCTATTGCTCCTATGGTACAGTACCTTGCCCGCCCATTCAGCAGGATAAATCCTGCTGTCAATAACCCCCTGTTTTATACACTGATATGGAAACCAAAAACAATTCAGGTAAGCTTTTTATAGCCGGCACCCTGACGGCGCTCGGCGCTTCCCTCTGCTGCATCACGCCGGTGCTGGGGGTAATGGCTGGTATAGGAGGAGCGGCGTCGACCTTTTCCTGGCTGGAACCCTTCCGGCCCTATTTGATTATTCTTACGTTGGGCATGCTGGGCTGGGCCTGGTACCGAACACTGAATCCCCAAAAACAGGCCATGGACTGTGCCTGTGAAGAGGATGTGAAGAAACCTTTCATGCAGAGCAAAACCTTTTTGGGAATCATGACGGTGGTGGTTCTGCTGCTAATGGCTTTCCCCTACTATTCCGGAGCTGTGTTACCTTCCCCATCAACCTCATTGGCCGTGGCTTCGGATATTCCGCTCCGGCAGGCCCGGCTGGATATCCGGGGTATGACCTGCTCAGGGTGTGAAAGTAGTGTCACGCATGCCTTGTCTTCCAAAAAAGGGGTGACGAAAGCTACCGCCAGCTACGAAGCGGGCCTGGCCCGGGTAACCTATGATCCGAGTATGGTAAGCCCTGAAGTCCTGAAAAAAGCCATCGAGGAAGAAGTAGGTTATACGGTAACCAATTTTGAACTATCAGATAATCACTAATCCAACAAACTTATATGAAAACTCTAATTGTAGGACTTGTAGTTGCCTTCGTCAGCCTAACGTCTTCGTTGGCCCAAAGCACAGCAAACCAAAAAACCGAAACAAAAAAGCCGGAAACCTCCCAATGGGTAACCTTGAAAGTGACGGGTATGACCTGTGCGGGCTGCGCCAGTCATATTCACAAAGCCCTTTCAGAAAAAGCGGGGGTATTGGATCAGGAAGTAAAATATCCGGGTGATTTGGTCCGGGTGAAATTCGATCCTGACAAAATAAAAGGGCCGGAAGTACAGCGGACCATCGAGACGCTGGGATACAAAGTCAGTGAAGCAAATGCCCCACCTAAATAAACTTTCGTAACCAGGAAGCGTCGGTGTTGGTATAGTGTTTTAGCTGGTAAGGGAGTTTACTAAACCAAAATTCCAATGAAAGAGTACGATCTGTTTGTGATCGGTACAGGAATGGCCGGAGTAACCATCGCCACCAAATGTGCCAAAAAAGGGTTAAAAGTTGGTATTGCCGACTACAGGCCCTACGGGGGTACCTGCGCCTTGCGTGGGTGCGACCCAAAAAAAATCCTGCTGGACGTAGCCAAAGCTAAAAAGGAGATCGATACCTATAAGGGCAAGGGGCTGAAGGGCGAAGGAAGTATAAGCTGGCCTGAGCTGGTGAAGTTTATGCGGGGGTTTACCGACCCCATGCCGGAGAAAATGGAGAAGAGTTATCAGGAGGCGGGGATCGATACTTACCACGAAGCGGCTTTTTTTACCGGAGAAAACACGTTACAGGTTGGAAATACAACGATCAAAGCGGCTAAAATCGTGATTGCTACCGGGGCGCGCCCGCGTACTCTGGACATGCTCGGGGCGGAGTTTATGCTGGTAAGTGATGATCTGTTTCAGCTGGACGAGCTTCCTGAGAGTATTACGTTTTTAGGGGGTGGGTATGTCGCTTTCGAATTTGCCCATCTGATGGCGTTGGCGGGGGTGAAGGTGACGATCCTCGACAGGGGAGAGAGGCCCCTGAAGCACTTTGAAGAAGAGCTTGTGCAGCATGTGGTAGAAGCTTCCAAAGCACTTGGAATAAAAATCTTGACCCGAACAGAAGCTGTAGAAGTCCAAAAATCGGGCGATAAGCTACGGGTTATTGCCAGAACGGAGCAGGGCGAAGAGACTATTGAAAGCCAACGGGTGGTCAATGCCGCTGGTCGGGTTCCTGAAATTGACCGTCTGGATCTGGAAAAAGGACAGGTAGCCTTTGGAAAGAAGGGGATTCAGGTGAACGAATATCTACAAAGTACTACCAACCCGAATGTATATGCAGCCGGCGATATCGCCGAAAGTAAGGGCCTGCCCTTAACTCCGGTGGCCGTGAATGAAGGACATGCCGTGGCGGCCAACATCCTTAAAGGAAACCACAAAGCTCCCGCCTATATTGAGATGCCAACGGTGGTCTTTACGATTCCGGAAATAGCCCGGGTGGGCTTGTCCGAAGCGCAGGCCAGGGAGCAGAACATTGCCTATAAAGTGAAATCCGGTGATGGCGCCGGCTGGTACAATGCCTACCGTTCGCAGGCGGATGCCTATGCCTATAAAGTTTTAATCAGCAAGGAGGAGGGTACTATTCTGGGGGCCCACCTGGTGGGACCCGCGGCAGGCGAAACCATCAACCTGTTTGCGATGGCCATAAAAGGGAAACTCACGGCAAAGGACCTGAAAAGCATGATGTACAGCTACCCTTCCTGGGCGTCCGATCTGGGTCATATGGTTTAAGGGTTGATTATACCGACCTCTCCCCGCATCATTTTATTTTTTATACCCGTCGGGGGGGAGTGGGTTGCATGGCGCGCGACATACCCTGCTGGACAAATTCCGAAACGGCTTTATGGTCATGCTGTTGTATCAGCTTAACTACCTGCGGATCGTCGGAGGTTTCCACAACCACGATGCCGTTCTCAATGTCTTCATAATCAATCTTTATTTTATCGGCCTGGTCGAATAGTTCGCGAAAGAGGGGGTCCATTTGCCGGATAGGCTTCTTCTCTTCCATTCTCTCTTTCATCTGCCGCACATGCTGTTGGATAACGGAGGGCAGTTGAGGGTCATCAGAAGTCGTCCAGGTCTTTACCCCATTAGGCAGATTCTCCATCCGGCGGGAAATCTTGCCGTGCTCCATCAACAGTTGCCGGATACTCCTCATGTCCTCCATCATGCCGGGGCCCATTTTGCCAGACATCATAGCCTCATGCATTTCTTCGGTCATCATGCCTTCTCCCTGCATCATGTGTTCTCCGTCCATCATACCGCCCCCCATCCCCTCATGGGATGGCCCTTCACTCCTGGTAGCAGGAGGTTGGCTTTCCGACTGGTCATTATCAGAACCACACCCAAGCAGGACCAGGGTTGAGAGCGCCAGCAGCAGGAAACAGGCTTTTACCGTTACAAATTGGAATCGCTTCATAGGGATTAAAATGAATTTATATAGGCGTTACCTGATTACTACGGTGCTTTTCCGTGTCGAAAAAAGGGAGGACTCAATCCCAATACATAGCATGGTTTTCGAAAGGAAGAAATAGTAGGGAGAGCCCATTTTCTCACTAACTCATTTTTGAAGCCGATCGAGCATCGCTTTCATCTGAGCGATCTCCTTTTCCTGGGCCTTGATAATGTCGTCGGCAAGTTGTCTGACTTCCGGGTCTTCAATCGAAGCATTCTGGCTTGTTAAAATAGCGGAGGAGTGGTGCGGTATCATGGCCTTCATGTACTGCACGTCCCCCACAAACGTTTGATTTCTCAATAACGCAAACACCCCCACAAACACACTGATACTGGTGATATAAATAGCAGTGTTGATTTTTTTATCTTTATACATATCTCCCATGAAAATCAGCATGAACAAACCCATGGGAGATACCATCAGCAGCGTCATATAAAGCCGGTTCAGGCTAAGATAGATGTGATCCACGCTATCTACATTCAGGAACATAACGGAATACATCACAACGAACGAAACCGCCAGCATTAAGGCGAATTTTGAATAAGGGTTGCTTTTCATTGGATAAAGATGTTTGGTAAAAAAATGGTTTAAAATACCGATATGGAGTATCCTTAAATGAATCTAACTTTCGGGAATTCACTTTGCCGCTCCCCGGTTTTTTTACATGCCTGACTCCTTTAAAAGGAAGTCAGGCATTTGTGTTTATTTATTCTGAAAGGGCAGGGAAATGCTAAGTTTGTCCCAATGCATTCTTATTTCGCCTTTCTTTTTTCCTTCGGGCACTACCTCGTAGGTAAGGGCCTCGGTTACGTTCTGGTGCATTTCGGGTTTTACCTGTACCCGTACCATATCCTGCTCGGGCTTGTAATCATCGGCCAGGTGCATGTCCCAGTCCTTGCTCAGGATGAGCGTCCACTCCTTGGGACCAGGAATGGTAAAAAAACCATACTTACCCTTGGGAACCAGCTTGCCGTTGATGGTAACGTCCTGAGAGAAATCGATCCAGGTCGCTTTGTGGGCACCCGAGGCCCATACCTGGTCGTAGGCCACCAGCCCGTTCCAAATTTGTCGCCCCCGCACACTGGGCGATCCATAATCGACATGAACGTGGTTGTCACCCACCATGGCCATGGCGGATTGCCGTGGACTTTTGGGCTTGGGTTTGGCCGTTTCAGATTCGGCCGGTTGATGATGCTCGTGCTGGGCATAGGTAGCGCTGCTAATCAGGACGGCTACAAAGACATGGAGGATGGTTTTCATATAAACTATTGGATTTGGTTGGTTTTGATTTGTTTCTTTAAAAGTTGGGCATTGATGGCCACAACGATCGTACTCAGGCTCATGAAGACGGCCCCGATGGCCGGTCCTAACACGAAACCCGATGAGTAAAACACCCCGGCAGCCAGGGGGATAGCGAACACATTATAGCCCGTTGCCCACACCAGATTCTGGATCATCTTCCGATACGTGGCCTTGCCGAACAGGATCAGGTTGGCTATATCCTGCGGATTGCTATTGACGAGAATGATATCGGCCGTTTCGGCCGCTACGTCGGTTCCTGAACCAACCGCAATGCCCACGTCGGCCTGGGCCAGCGCGGGGGCGTCGTTGACTCCGTCGCCCGTCATGGCTACAAACTCGTTTTTCGATTGTAGTTCTTTTACAATCTCCACTTTCTGGTGGGGAAGTACCTCGGCGTAGTAGCCATCCAGCCCGAGATGATCACTGACCGCTTTGGCGGTTTTCTCGTTATCACCGGTGGCCATCAGTACTTTGATATTATTCCGTTTAAAGACCGCGATGGCCTCTTTGGATTCGGGACGGATCTCGTCGGCCAGGGCGATGTAGCCGGCTAATTTTCCTTCGACCAGTACAAATACAATGGTTTCGGCGGCATCGCCGGAAGCCGCTTCCGGGAGCGCAATATTCGCATCCCGCAGGTAGCCCGGACTCACCACTTTCACTTCTTTCCCTTCCACTATTGCCTCAACCCCCTTGCCCGTAATGGCATGGAAGTTTTCCGGCTTTGGTACGTCTATCTCATCTTCTTTTACTTTCCGCATGATGCCTACGGCAATGGGGTGTTCGGAACTTTGCTCCAAAGCACTCGCCAGCCTGAGCAGTTCTTTGGAGGTATAGGCGGGATCAACGGATTCGAGCCGGGTTACGCCAAAATTGCCCCTGGTAAGGGTACCCGTTTTGTCAAAAAGCAGGGCGGTAATCTTGCGGGATTCCTCAAAGGCGGTCCGGTTGCGGATGAGCAGCCCGTTCTGAGCCGATACTGACGTGGATATGGCTACAACCAGAGGAATAGCCAGACCCAGGGCGTGCGGACAGGTTATGACCATGACGGTGACCATTCGTTCCAGGGCGTAGACGAAAGGAAAACCGAGTAATAGCCACACGGCCAGGGTGCCAAAGCCGACCGCCAAAGCGATGTAGGTGAGCCATTTGGCGGCCTTGTCCGACAGGTTTTGCATCCTGGACTTGGATTTCTGAGCCTCCTGGACCAGGGTAATTACCTTCGTCAGGTAGCTGTCTTTTCCGGTATGCAGCACCCGAACCCTCAGGGAGCTGTTGCCATTGATCGAACCCCCGATTACCCGGTCGTTTATCTCTTTTTTAGCGGGCTTTGACTCTCCCGTCAGCATGGACTCATTCAGGTAGCCGGAGCCTTCGACCAGAAGTCCATCGGCGGGTACCTTTTCACCGGGCTTCACCAGAATGATGTCTTCTTTTTGTAATTCTTCCAGCTTGATATCTTCTATACTATCACCCCTTACACGGTGGGCTTCGGCCGGCATCATGCTCACCAGCAGTTCCAGCGATTTGGAGGCTCCGAGTACGCTTTTCATTTCGATCCAGTGCCCCAGTAGCATAATGGCGATCAGGGTAGCCAGCTCCCAGAAGAAGTCCATGCCCGGCAGGCCAAATACCGTGGCGGTACTGTAAAAGTACGCCACGCTGATGGCCATTGCAATCAATGTCATCATACCAGGTGCTCCCTGCCGCACCTCATCCCGGAAACCCTTGATAAACGGCCATCCTCCATAAAAGTACACTATGGTGGAAAGGGCAAAAAGAACGTAATTACTACCGGGAAATGTATACTCGTAGCCGAAGAATCCCTGGATCATGGGCGAGAGAAACAGGATGGGAACCGTAAGTGCCAGCGTTATCCAGAATCTCTTCTTGAAATCTTCAATCATCATCCGGTGATGGTCATGACCCATGTGGCCATGACCCGGATTGGACGAATGCGACATCTGACCATGATCCATTTTTGAATGATCCATCGGCTGCTGCACTGTATGCTTATGGTTTTCCATTGTCTTTTTATTTTTATGATTCTCTATTTTACAGAAGCGTAGAAGGTACTAATTGATTAGCCAGTCTTACTGAATTACCACTTTGAGAAATCGGCACCATTTAAGTTGCCCATGCTACGGTTTCAGGCCTTGTTTTGGAGTCTTTTTTTTCAAATGAAAACTTAGCCAGTACACCAGAGCTGGCAAAAGGGTAAACTGTAACACCGGGGATAATCCTACCTCTACAAAAGGCAAAAGAGGCATGGATGCTGCATAGGCCCAGTTGCCTTCCCAGGTGTGCCGTATTTCCGCCAGAATGGCTCCCAAAGCCCCTACGCTCATCAGGGCAAGTACCCGCCCCACGGTAGGGCTTCCCATCCAAAAGGGCTCCTTCAAAATGGAAGCAAAACCCTGATAAAGCAGGAGTACCATTAGTACATCGGCTAAGGAAGCCAGGGTACAAAAGCTGATATGCTGAAAATCGTAGACATACCCTTCGTACAGGGGTCCTTGGGCCAGCTCCCAGGTTAGGTTAAGCACAAAGGCCAGAATGGCGATCCGGGCCATCAATCGTTTAAAAAAAGATTGATCTTCCGTTTTTTTCAGCAGGTACACATATGTTCCTATCACCAGTGAGAGTACAATCACCGGAACAATAAACAAGCTTACATGGAGGTCTTTTAGCATACGTACTGCTTAATGGCTATGCTCTTTTTCTGATTCCAGATAGTGCCCCTGAGGGCCAACCCCTTCAATGAACACCAGCTGAGCCCCGTGGTGTCCGGCCATACTTACGGTGTAGGCAGCGGCCAGCAATGTTAAGGCCACCACTGCCTCCGCCCAGGTTTTTCGGTGAAATACAAAATGACTCAGTCCTTTCATCACGGTGGCAATGCCGCTTAGCCAGAGGGTCCATTGGGCGTAGGTATCGTGGGTTTCGTATACCTTTCGGGCCTGTTCCGTCAGGTCGCTTACGTGGGGGTGGGTCCACACGGCGGCGGCATAGGCGCCGACAAAGCCCACCAGAACAGCTCCCATGACGATCCAGCTCAGCGCTTCCCTGAAAACAAAGAATGAAATCAGCTGAAGCATGGCGGCAAAAACCAGCAGCATAATGGGTATGTGTACTACCAGCGGGTGAAGGTTAGGAAAGTCACTCAGCTCGGCGGTGCCGGTAATAGGATGTTCTGAATGCATGGATTCTGCCTCTCGCTGGTGTTGTGTAGCGGCCTGTATCGATTCGGTAGTGTCCTGATGTTTGTCCGAATCGTTGTCGTGGGCTAAGGCTGCCGTGGAAAGAAACAGCAGCATCAGGATTCTTCTGTTCAATACACTGATTGCTTGTAACATACCTGTTATTTTTTGTGAATAAAAAGTACCACCTATCGGCAAAGTAAACGTGCTTATTAGGATTCAGGCCTGAGCCTGTCCACGAATTTCTCTTTCAATTCGGTAAGTGAGGCGTGCAGGAACTGGTTGCTATCTCCTGAAAGCTCCATCATTTTTTCAGATAGCTCTTTTTCAAAGACCTCCCGTTGCTTTCGATAGGCTTCTTCTTTCATATCAACAGAAGAAAGTTCCCTATCCTGGTAGCGCGTTTGTAGTTCACGTTTGTGCTTTTCCAGTTCAGCTTCGGCGTACGTCCGGAATGTTTCCAGGGGTTGTGTGTTCTTTTCCATTGTTTTTAGTCTAAAGGTTTAGTATTCTAATTAGCATGGGTACGGGTCTTTACCGTAAAGCCCGGGACTGTTCAGTCCGGAGGGTGGGTCAAAACCGAACCGTCAGGCCACCCCCTGCCCCGAAACGGTTGTCGTAACTTCCCATGAGTGAGACATTCCGGGACAGAAAGTACTCCATACCCACCGTCCAGGTTACCTCCTTACTGAAACTACATGCCCCCGGTACTCTTTCGCGCTCCGGGCGTTTTATCCACCCGAAATCGGCCCGGTATTCAAATTCTCCGAACAGATTGGTGCGGGGGAAAATCATGAGCTCGCGGCTCAGGCGCAGTTCGGGCCGCAGGCGACTATCCAGCCGTAGGTCCAGATTGATCAGGTAGGGGGTCAAGAAGCGTATACCGCCGATGGCCGTAACCACCCTGTCCTCGGGGGCACCGCCGCGCTCGTTCTCGACATTGACCCCGCCAAAAATCCGGAAGTAGTCATACAGGTAGCGCTCATAGGTGACCTCCGCTTCCATGGCTTTGTTCCAGCCATATTCGGCCCGCAGGTTAAACTGGTTGCGGATATTGGAGGACACCAGATTGATGTGAGCCATGTGGGAGGCGACATCCGCCACACCCCAGGTATAAAAATGATTGCCTTCGTTGAGTAGTTTTTTCAAAGGATACCGCGCCATGCGGGGATCGCGCAGGGTATCATAGCTGTACACCCGCGCCATGCCGGCCATCATATGGTACAGGACATGACAATGAAAAAACCAGTCTCCGTATTCCCGTGCATCAAACTCGATGGTGATTTTTTGCATAGGTGCCACATTGACGGTATGCTTTAAAGGCGAATAGTCCCCGTTTTCATTGAGAACGCGGAAAAAATGCCCGTGTAGGTGCATGGGGTGGTGCATCATGGTCAGGTTATTGAGCGTGATGCGTACCACTTCACCCTTTTTAATTTTTATCTTATCCGCCTCCGAGAGGGGGACGCCGTTCATGCTCCAGATGTACCGCCACATGTTTCCGGTGAGGTTGAGCAAAATCCGCCGTACGGGCCTTTGCTCGTCTGGGTCCGTGGGGATGGTCGTTTTCTCCGGAGATTTCAGGTAGTCGTAGTTGTATTCCGAAAACATGCCCATGTCCATCCCTGAATGATCCATGCCGGGCATCGCCATGCCGGGCTTTTCCGTCCCAGAATGGTCCATGCCGGGCATTTCGCCCTTTTTCATGGGTTCTTTCCTATCTTCCTTATCGGCGTGTTTCATCTTGGCCATGGAACTATCCGGCTTCGGGGACATTGCCGAGTGATCCATTTTCGAATGATCCATACCGGGCATGGCCATGCCGGGCATTGCCATGCCGGGCATCTCTTTGTTTTGGTCAGCCTTCTTTCTGTGGTTCATCCCTTTCATCCCGGAATGATCCATTCCCGGCATATCCTTTCCTGGCATTGATCCGCCTTCCGAAGCCATGTCACCCTCCATTTTCATCCCCCAGTTGTTCATCATTTCTTTCGGTTCTTCGCGGGCTGGGTTGAATTTCATGGCCGGTGCCCCCATGCGCATATCCATGGCTGCCATCTGCTTCATCATCGCATACTGATCGGGCCGGGGAAGTACCGGAGCGGCTACTACTTCGCCCTTACCCAGGTAGGTGGAGGTGTGACCGGACCCGTCCTGGGCCATGGCCCTGATTTCCAATTTCCCACTTGCAGGAAGGGTTGTAATAAAGTCGTAGGTTTCGGCAATGGCGATGAACGTCTTGTTGCGCCGGACGGGCACCACATCCAGGCCGTCGGCGGATACCAGCAGCGGATCTTCACCTCCGAACGTGAGCCAGAACTGGGAGGAAGCGGCCGCGTTGATGATCCGGACCCGGACCTTATCACCGGGGTTGAATTCGGGATAGTCGTGTACCTGCTGACCATTGCTCAGGAAGGCAGAATAGTAGACGTCGGCAATGTCCATGCTTTCCATTCGCTGTTTCCAGAAGTTGAGCTGCGCTTTGAAAGCCCCCCTGGCAATCACCCGGTTGAGTGGAGTGGTGGTGTTCTTTCTAATGTTGTACCACTCGTTTTTGCGCTTCAAATTACGTAGTACATTCCTGGGTTGCTGGTTGGTCCAGTCCGATAGCACCAGCACCAGGTCTTTATCATAGTCCAGGGTTTTTTCTTTCGGTTCGATTACGATGGAGCCATATACGCCACTCTGCTCCTGAAGCATGGTATGGGAGTGGTACCAGTAGGTGCCCGATTGTATAAGCTCGAATTCGTACTTGAAGGTAGTGCCCGGCGCAATGGGCGGCGTGGTGAGGTAGGGTACTCCGTCGAAGAAGTTGGGAAGCAGGATGCCGTGCCAGTGGACCGAAGTCTCTACGTCCATCGTATTCTTAACGTAAATCACCGCGTACTCTCCTTCGGTAAAGCGAAGGGTGGGCCCCGGTATGCCTCCGTTCACGGTCATACCCGTTACGGGCTTTCCTGCCAGCTGCACGGTTTCCCTGGAAATGACAAGCGTATATTCACGGACGGGTAAATTGTTCTTATTCTGGGCAGAAACGGGGACTTGACATATAGCGGAGAGGATCAGCAGGCTAAAAAGGGACCTCCGTAACCACCCGAACAGCAGGGTATGTAGTAATGCATTCATGTTTTTTCTATTTGATGTGATGACGCGAGGCTGAAGCATAGCCGGGATGTCTGGTTAAGGCCTCACATCGTAACTGTAGGTTGGGGCAAAACTCCCTTACCCCACCATCAGGTGGATGGCAGAACGCCAATTACGGCATCAAATAAGAAAAGTCTGGAAAAGTACCTGCACATCCCGGGCAGGCAGGGACGGCGGTGGATATAGAGAAGCTTTCTGAAATTTTCTCCCGATAAGCAGCTTTTCAGAGAGGAAGATGTAAAGGGGCGGGGTCAATCCGCCATGGCTACCTTGAACCAGGGAGGTTGCTTCAGTGGGGTGGTTATCATCGGTTTGAAGTACCCGCTGCTGATTGTCGCAGCAGCGCCCTGCCTTCAGATTATGCCCTGGCCGGTCGCATTCGAGGGACGCAGTGCTTTGCTCACCCATGCCACAGTCCAGCGTAGTCCCGCCCAGCGAAAGCGCACTCTTCACCGCATGCCCCCCACAGAAATGGGTGGTCAGGGAGAAGCCCACATTGCTTAGCAACAGGACCAGCGATAGCGATATGGCAATGATTTTTTTCACCGAATCAAATGTACATTTCGTCCCCTGGAATTGTATTACATAATTTTTAATCTTTATTACATAATTTTTGTGCCACTGCAAGGACTTTCCGCAAAATTCTTTCGAATTATACATAGGTGCTAAACACTAGATTTGGCTTACTCTACCCCTGCCAGTACCTTCCCCCGGATGGTTCCCCCGTCCTCCCAGACACAAAAAGCCCGGTTGCCAGAAAGCGGGACTACCCGTGGATACCGGCCATTTCCTATCATTTCCGGGCTGTCTTTTCCGGGCATCAGGCTCCATACCTGCCCGGTCTGATGCCACGCCAGGAAGGTGGATTCGCCACTAACGGCCAGGGTGGCGTTACGGCCCTGGGCGATACGTTGCTCTTGCTCGCCAGCCCGGGTAAGGTACAGATCATTATTCCGGCGCCACACGGCGGCAAGCTCATTCTCCCGCCCCACCTGGAGGTCTCCCCCGTCCATAGGACAGGCGTTGAGCTTCCAGGTACCTTCCCCCAGCTTGCGGGGGGCCCCGAAGCTCACTCCCCCGTCCGTCGAATGAATCACGTACATATCCCGCGCCCCGTCGATCCAGTTCCTGAACATAACGTAGACGTGCTTCCCTTTCATAACTGCGGTGGGCTGGCAGCATTCGCACACGGTCGAATCCGGCGAGCGGTAGACAAGCCGGTTCTTGCTCCAGGTCTTGCCACCATCCTCCGAGGTTGCCCCGAAAATCTTGTTTTTCTTATCGCTGCGGAGATCGAGCCAGGTTACGAAAAAACGCCCCCTCCCATCCCCGGTCAGGGCGTTAAAACCTTCCCTGGCTACCTCGGGAGCATCGTTTACCTTGCGGCGGGGCCCCCACGTGCCCTTGCGACGGTCGAGGGTGTATGCATACAGATCACCCTTTCGGTCAATGGCCGTGATGACTACCGTGCGTCGGGACGAAGCAATCCGTGGTCCCCGCGATGCTCCCAGATGCAATCCGGGCAGGGAGTCGACCAGCACGGGAGTCGAAAAAGTCCGGCCCTCGTCGTCAGAATGGGAATAGTAGATTTCGTTAGACTTCCCGAATACCAACTCAAGGGTACCATCCGCTCCCGTATACAGGGCGGGCTGCTGACCCTGCGTGGAAAATAAGGGATGTTGCGCCCGGGCCGGGGTAGCACCCGCCAGTAGTAAAAGGAAGAATAGGACCAAAGACCTGCTGCGCTGATGCATGCGGCTATTTGTTTAGGGTTTGAAAAACTTTACTTCACTTCATAGTTGAGCATCATGCCATCGTCCTCATGTTCGAGGTTGTGGCAATGGAACACAAACTTGCCGGGGCGTTGAAAACGCACAATGACCCGGACGGTTTCTTTGGGCATTACCAGCACGGTATCCTTCCAGCCCTTCTCGTGTGCCATCAGGCTGCCCCGCCCCCCCGAGCGGCTTACGACCTGAAACAGGGTACCATGCAGGTGCATGGGGTGCGGCTCATCGCCCATACTGTTGTCAAACTCCCAAACTTCGGTACTATTCAGCGCAACACTCTCGTCAATCCGGGCAGCGTCGTAGGTTTTGCCATTGATTGTATGCATACCGGCCATGGGCTTTTTGTTCGAATGCCCACCAGCCCCGTGCATGGCGTCCCCAATGGCAAACTTGCGAGTTTTGGCTGCGGATGCGGTAGACAGAGTGGCAAGTGCAGGAAAAGAAGCAGGCATTTTAAATGAATCGGCCTCGCTGCGGTTTACTACAAATTTCACCAGCTTAAAGGTCTGGCTTCCCTGGGAGTCAACGCCACTGAACGCATTACTTTGCAGGAACACCTCGCTATTCAGCGCGGTTTTACTGAAATCGACCAGCAAATCCACCCGCTCGCCAGGAGCTAGTAGTAGGCTGCTGACCCGTTCGGGGGCCGGCAGCAGGCCACCGTCTGACCCTATGACGTGAAAGGCATCGCCATTGCTCAGCGCCAGGTTATAGATACGGCCGTTGGAGCCGTTGAGCAGCCGGAGTCGGTAAGTCCGGGTAGCCACCGAATGGAAGGGGGCATTCACGCCGTTTACGACAATGGTGTCTCCCATGTAGCCCACCATAATCTCCGGCATGGTAGGATTGTAAACCGGAGCACCGGCTGCGCTCAGGCGTTTGTCCTGAATCACCAGGGGAAGCTCGAATTCACCGGAAGGTAGTTTGAGGGCTCTTTCTTCTGGAGAATCGACAATGAATAACCCGGCCAGGCCCATATATACCTGCTTGCCCGTTTTCATGTGGGGATGCGGATGGTACCAGGCCATGCCCGCCGGCTGATCGAGGGTAAAGGAGTACGTAAAGGACTGCCCCGATTTGACCAACTGATCGGGGTGTCCGTCCATACTGGCGGGCACCACCAAACCGTGCCAGTGAACGTTGGTATCTTCGGTAAGGGAATTGGTAAAAGGAATCGTGACCGGTACCCCGCGCTCCACCCGGAACACAGGCCCCAGCATACTATCGTTGTAGCCCAGTACATTGGCTGGCTTGCCCTGCACGATGGCGTGGGTCTGGGTGCCGGCTTTGAGGCTTGTTCCCGAAGCCACTGTTTTCATCACAGGAAGAGGCGTAGTGAAAGCCCCCTCCTGAATGGTGGGTGCCACGGCACTCATCGCCGCCATATCATGATTCATGCAGCTGGTCAGCAGGCTTTGGCCGGCTCCTACGGCTACCACTCCGAATCCCAGCGTTTTTAAAAACTCTATTCTGTTCATACTCTGTTTGCCCGAATGAAGTTGGCCCTGATTTTTAGTATACTACCTTCTTTCTTTCAAATGAATACGGTGGGTCCACAAAGCAGGCACTTGTCACAGCACCCGCTTCATGAACCCGCATCCGGTTTGTTATTGGATGCTTTCCTTGTTTTCGCCACAGGACATCATCTTCTCTCCCATGTACGGATTTCTGATTTCTTCGGTTGAGCTCAGCCAGGAGGCACCCTTGTTGTCAAAAGCCATAGGGCAATACTGCACGTAAACTTTGCCTTCGGAGAGCCCAGACTGCTTCACCATTTTCATCATGTCGTTACTCATGGTTTCGTAGGCTTCGCGTTGGACTTCTACCGAAGAGGCCGACGAGATCTTCGAAGCCGCCGCCGCAAGGCTATTTCCGCCCGACACCTCTTTGGCACCCGCCTCGATGGCATTGGCAGCCACTTTGGCCTCGGCCATATCGGCCCGGGTCAGGGCGGTGGTCAGGTGCATGTAGTGCTGGTAAACGGCATTCAGCTTATCGTCTTTGAGGACCACCGGACCAGCCATGGCGCCCATCGATTCTTTATTATTCATCATCGATTCGTTATGCTCCATAGCCGCATGGTCGTGGTTGTCGGCATGGTCATCCTCTTTGTTGCCACAGGCAGACACCATCAGTGCCAGCGCGAGCGGCATGGCTACTCTCAATACATTTTTCATAGTTTGCATGAATTTATTGGTTGACATTTATTATTGATTAACAGGGTAATACGTACAAGAACTGTTCCTCAGTGATTATGCTCTCCGGCGGGTACCTTCCCTTTCTTCAGCACATATTCGCTGTACAGAAGATACGCACCCGACAGCACGGCAACCTCTCCTTCCTTCAAACCTTCTTTGATTTCGACCCGGTTGAAGTTCTCGGCTCCCAGCCGCACCGTTCGTGCCTGAAAAATACCGGGCTCGGTCTCCAGCCAGATATGCGCTCCGTTGCCGTCCCGAATGACGGCATCCACGGGGAGGGTGAGGGCGGCGGAGCTACTACTGACCGGAACCTGCACAAACACCTGCATACCGGGACGGTACTGCCTACCGGCGTTGGACAAGCTGCCCCGCAACGTAAGCAACTGGCTACCGGCCTGAAGGGCCGGCTCAATGAATTCGATCCGCATGGTGCGGGTTTCGTTTTCATTCCCGGCCACCCGCACTTTCACCTCCTGCCCCCGGGTAATCAGGCCGGCTTCGGAGGGGTACACATCCGCTTCAATCCATACGTTCTGGTATCCTTCGAGACGCATGATAGAGCCTCCCTCGGGAACATACTGGCCTTCGGAAACAAACAGCTCGGCGACCACCCCGCTGGCGGGGGAAGGATACGCTACGTAGGGATTGGTTTTTCGGCCGGTTCGTAAATCCTCAATTTGCCGGGCTGACTGATCGTAGAGTAGCAATCGTTGCCGGGCGGCCTCCAGAATACTCTGGAACCGGGCATTGTCGGGAAACTGCTCGGCCTGCGCCGCTGCCACCAGGTATTCCTGCTGCAGAGAGGCGAGCTGTTCAGAATAAATTCTATACAAGATCTGACCTTTCTTTACCGATACCCCCGTTTCTCTGACATATAGGTTTTCAATCCGTCCGGGTACCCGGCTGGTTACGTATTCAATTTGTGAAGGGTCGAGCGCCACGCGGCCATTCAGCTGCCGGGATGACGAAAAAGTGCCTGTCCTGATGGTGTCCGTAGTAACGTTGGCCAGTAAGCGCTGGCTTTCGCTGAGCATCAGACTGGCCTGGTCGGCGTTTCGATCCACCGGCACCAGGTCCATGCCACAGATGGGACAGGTACCCGGGGCCGTCTGCACGATTTGTGGATGCATGGGGCAGGTGTAGCTGGGTCCATTGGCAGCATCGGTCTTTTCCTGCTTTTCTTTACAGAAAAGCAGAGAGGTACCTAGAAACACAAGAACAAGGAAGTTCAGTAGCTTTTTCATACGATCAAAAATCGGCCGGAGCCCGGATAAAACTTTCACTATCTACCAGGTAGCTAGCGCTTTTGGCTACCTGCCACCCGGTTATATCGTCGAGTATATGTACTACCCCCTCTGCCCGTAGCCCGGTCTGCACGTATATGGGCTTAAATACTTGCCCTTCTTTCCTGAAAATCACGGAGTTGGTACCCAGGCCCACCACGGCACTCTGGGGGAGCCAGGCTCCTTTTTCTTTTACCACCGGAATCTCGGCAGTGAGGAGTTGGCCGGGGTGTAGCGCACTATTCCGCAGGTACATACGCGCTACGGCAAAACTCTCCCCCCCCCGCTGGACGGGCTCCACGAGGCCGATTACCCCTGGCTGCAGGTCGGCGGCTCCGGTCGTGGAGGTATACAGGATCTTTTGTCCACGCTTTACCTCCCGGGCCAGGGCCGGATCCAGATAAAAATCAGCTACCAAACTACTGGCCTTGTAAATAGTAAAGACGGCTTCGCCGGCGTTGACATACTGTCCTTCCCGAATCAGCACGGCGGTATTTTTGGGGGCCTGGGGGGCTGGTGCGGATGGGGCGGAAGGCGCACCTCCCATCCCGCTCATGCCCGCGCCGCCCGACGTACCACCACTCATAGAGGCAGCAAAAGGCTCGGTAGCGGGGGCCTCCAGTACCGATTGATCGACAATGTACCCGCTGGACGGGCTGTAAACGGGCACCCGGTACAAGGGCTTCCCGGATTGGGTTACTTTGTCTATCTGTGCATCCGACATGCCCAGTAACTGAAGCTTTTGCCGCACCCCTTGCCGGAGCGCCGGATTGTTGTCCTGCTGATGGATGTAGATCAGTTCACGCTGGGCGGCTACCAGCTCGGGAGAATAGATTTCCATCAGCAACTGGCCCTTCCGGACGGGCTGGAAATTGTACCGGATGCTTACCCGTTCGATCCGGCCCGCCACCCGGCTGGACACACTGACCTGCTGGCGGGTATCGTAGGCTACTTTGCCCTGCACCGAAAGGGTCACGATGCGGGTACCGGTTTGGGGCCGGACGGTAGGGATGTCAGAAATCACCTGCGCATTGGTCGCTTTGAGCAGGGGGCGCAGTGCACTATCTATAGGCATGTCATCCCCAGCGGCCATGGGTACCAGGTCCATGCCGCAGATCGGGCAGCTGCTGGGCTTATCGCGCACAATCTGCGGATGCATCGGGCAGGTATAGCGGGTAGAATGCTCATGAGCTGTTTCAGACCCGGAGTCGCAGCCCAGCGCTACCCCCAGCAACAGCCATACCAGC
>CATMVR010000004.1 GCA_950075905.1 uncultured Persicitalea sp.
GGCCGTGTGCAAGCAGGTGAAGGAAATGCTCGGTAGCTACGCCGTCCCCCTCCAATTACCTATCGGCGCCGAAGAAAACTTCCGCGGCGTGGTAGACCTGGTAAACTTCCGGGGTATTGAGTGGAACGAAGAAGATAAAGGAATGACCTTCCGTGAGGTACCTATTCCTGAGGATATGATCGAAGAAGCTACCGAGTGGCGCGAGAAATTGCTCGAAGCCGTAGCCGAGTTTGACGATACCCTGATGGAGAAGTACTTCGAAGATCCTACGTCGATCTCCGAAGACGAAATCCTGGCAGCCCTCCGGGCCGCTACCATCAGCATGAAGATCGTACCTATGGTGTGCGGTTCTTCTTTCAAAAACAAAGGAGTGCAGACCATGCTCGACTACGTGATGGCGATTCTGCCTTCACCAATGGATCGTGGTACTATTACTGGTACGGATCCCCGCACCGAGCAGCCCGTAACCCGCAAGCCCGAAGGAACTGATCCTTTCTGTGCACTGGCGTTCAAAATTGCTACCGACCCCTACGTAGGACGTCTTTGCTTTATCCGTTCTTATTCCGGAACGCTGGAGTCTGGTTCGTACGTCCTGAATAACCGTTCGGGCAATAAGGAGCGTATCTCGCGTATTTTCCAGATGCACGCCAACAAGCAGAATCAGATTGAGCGCCTGGAAGCGGGTGACATCGGTGCTGTGGTTGGATTTAAAGACATCAAAACCGGCGATACCCTGTCGGATGAGAAGAACCCTATCGTTCTCGAATCCATGGTATTCCCCGAGCCCGTTATCGGTTACGCCATTGAGCCTAAGAAAACGGCCGATCAGGATAAATTCGGTAACGCCATTGCCAAGCTGGTAGAAGAAGATCCTACCCTGCAGGTAAACACCGATGAAGAAACCGGACAGACCATTATCCGGGGTATGGGTGAGCTTCACCTCGAAATCATCATCGACCGGATGCGTCGTGAATTTAAGGTAGAAGTAAATCAGGGTGCTCCGCAGGTAGCTTATAAGGAAGCTCTGACCAAAAACTACGAGCACCGCGAAGTATACAAGAAGCAGACGGGTGGTCGTGGTAAGTTTGCCGATATTGCTTTCGAAATCGGACCACGCGACGATCACGAAGAAGGCAAGGAGAAAAATCAGGGCTTGCAGTTTGTCAATGCCATCGTGGGTGGTGTAATTCCCCGTGAATTCATTCCTTCGATTCAGAAAGGCTTCGACGAAGCCATGAAGAACGGTCCTTTGGCTGGCTACCCGCTGGACTCCATGAAAGTACGTCTGTTCCACGGTTCATTCCACGATGTGGATTCGGATTCCTTCTCTTTTGAGATGGCTGCCCGGATTGGCTTCAAAGAATCCGCTCGTCAGGCTGGTGCTAAAATTCTGGAGCCGATCATGGCTGTAGAAGTAGTATCTCCCGAAGAGTATACCGGACCAGTAACGGGTGACCTCAACCGTCGCCGCGGTCTGATGAAAGGAATGGACACCCGTGCCGGTGCCCAGGTAATCAAAGCAGACGTGCCCCTGTCGGAGCTGTTTGGCTACGTGACTGATCTCCGTACGATCACTTCCGGACGTGCTACTGCAAACATTACATTCTCTCACTACGACTTTATTCCCCAAAACCTTGCCGAAGCAGTAATTGCCAAAGCCAAGGGTGCGGTGAATGCCTAAATATACCGGGAAACAGCAGGAATTCATTCCTGCTGTTTCTTTGAAAAAACATCGCATGGATGAAGCAAATGGTTCTTTCATTCATGGATACCGTCGCGAACGGAGCCTTTTTAGTGAACCAGCCTAGTAAAAAACAATGAATCAGAAAATTCGCATTAAACTCAAATCTTTCGACCACAACCTGGTTGATAAGTCGGCCGAGAAAATCGTAAAGGCTGTAAAAGCAACGGGAGCTGTCGTAAGCGGCCCTATCCCTTTGCCCACCGAGAAGGAGATCTTTACCGTTCTTCGCTCACCCCACGTTAATAAGAAGTCTCGGGAGCAATTCCAGCTTTGTACGTACAAGCGTTTGGTGGACATTTTCTCAACGAGTGCCAAGACGGTTGACGCCCTCATGAAGCTGGAACTTCCCAGCGGCGTGGACGTAGAGATCAAGGTTTAAGTTATAAAAGACAGGAAGCCCCGATAGTTTATCTTCCTGTTCTGATCACATATTGGTCGGGTGAAGGTCCGGAAATCTGGAAACCACATCTGAGTTCTTCTAGCCGAAAGGAGTATGCATTTACTCTTGAAATTATTTCACGGCGACGATTGAAGTCAGATGTACCCCACATCTGACTTTTTTTGTTGATAATCAGAAAAATAATAAACGGAACCACATAAGATAGTCAGATCATTTCACTAACTTTGCAGTCCGTTTCAAAAAATAGGTTTAATCCTGCTATTTTAAAACAATAAAAGATGTCTGGTTTAATAGGTAAGAAGATCGGAATGACCAGTTTGTACAATGCTGACGGGCAGGCTCTGGCATGTACGGTAATTCAGGCTGGTCCCTGCGTTGTAACGCAGGTAAGATCCGAAGAAAAAGATGGCTACAAGGCTATTCAGCTTGCATTTGGTGAGAAGAAAGAAAAAACGACCACCAAGTCCCTGCTGGGTCACTTCAAAGCAGCCAATACAACTCCCAAGCAAAAGCTGGTTGAGTTCAAGTACTTCGAAGAGGAGCACGAACTAGGTAAAACGCTTTCCATTCAGGACATTTTCATCGAAGGTGAGTTTGTTGATGTAATCGGTAAAGCCAAAGGACGTGGATTTCAAGGAGTTGTTAAACGCCACGGATTTGGCGGGGTGGGTGGTCAAACCCACGGTCAGCACAACCGAGCTCGTCACCCGGGTTCAATTGGTGCCTGTTCGTTCCCTTCACGGGTATTTAAAGGTATCCGGATGGGTGGCCGGATGGGTAACAACCGGGTAAAAATTCAGAACCTGCGCATTCTGAAAGTGATTCCCGAGCAAAACCTTTTGGTTATTAGTGGCTCGATCCCCGGTTCAAAAAATTCATTTGTAATCATTGAGAAATAAAACCGATGGAACTGTCCGTAATTAATATAAAAGGAGAAGATACCGGTAAGAAGGTAACCCTATCGGAAGAGATCTTCGGCATTGAGCCAAACGAGCACGCTGTCTATCTGGACGTGAAGCAGTATTTGGCCAATCAGCGTCAGGGAACGCACAAATCTAAGGAGCGCGCGGAAGTGAACTATTCAACCCGCAAGCTTAAGCGTCAAAAGGGTACCGGTGGTGCTCGGGCGGGTAGCCGCAAGTCGCCCGTGTTCGTAGGTGGTGGTCGTATCTTCGGTCCCCGTCCCCGCGACTACGGTTTCAAATTGAATAAAAAGGTAAAGGTACTGGCCCGTAAGTCTGCTCTGGCAGCCAAGGCAAACGCTGACTCCGTTTCCATCATGGAAGAGTTCACGTTCGATGCACCCAAGACCAAGTCGTATCTGAATATCCTGAATGCGCTTTCGCTGACGGGTAAGAAGACCTTGCTGATCCTGGCTGCGGCCGATGAGAACGTATACCTGTCGGGTCGTAACATTCCCAAGACGAAGATTGTTACGGCAGACATGGTGAATACGTATGACCTTATGAATGCAGATCGTCTTTTGATTAGCGAGCCTGCCCTGTCTGTACTAGAAAACCTATTGAATAATTAATCATGAGTGTACTTAAGCGTCCGATCATCACTGAAAAGATTACCGCTCAGGGAAATCTTGGTAAGTACGCCTTTGAAGTAGCAAAAGATGCGAATAAGGTGGAGATAAAGAAGGCTGTAGAGAAAATGTACGGGGTTACCGTGAAGAGCGTCAATACCATGCGCTGCATCGGAAAAGCCAAGACCCGCATTTCAAGCGGCAAGTTTATCTCTGGAAAAACATCAACGTACAAGAAAGCTATCGTCACCGTCGCAGAAGGCGAGATGATTGACATCTACGGAGAAGTATAAGCGATAGTTGACTGATTCATAACATTGACGAGCATATAGCAATGGCAGTTAAAAAATTAAAACCCACAAGTCCAGGACAGCGTTTCCGTATAGCTCCCTCTTTTTCGGAGATTACGGCATCCAAGCCTGAGCGCAGCCTGATTGAGCCGATCAAGAAATCGGGCGGCCGGAATAGCCAGGGGCGCCGCACGATGCGTCACATTGGAGGTGGTCATAAGAAGATGTACCGTATCATTGATTTCAAAAGAAATCGCTTTGATGGACCGGCTACCGTAATGACCATCGAGTACGATCCCAACCGTTCGGCTCGTATTGCCCTGGTAGAGTATGCCGATGGTGAGAAACGCTACATCCTGGCTCCTAATGGCCTCAACGTAGGTCAGAAGATCATCTCCGGAAGCAGCGTAGCTCCTGAGGTTGGAAATGCCCTCCCTTTGAGCGCCATGCCTATCGGTACAATCGTTCACAATATTGAGCTTACCCCCGGCAAGGGAGGTCAGTTTGCCCGCAGCGCTGGTACTTATGCGCAGTTGGTAGCTCGTGAAGGCCGCTACGCGGTACTTCGCCTTCCTTCCAGCGAAATGCGTATGATCCTTTCGGCCTGCGTTGCTACGGTCGGAACGGTATCTAACTCTACCCACATGAACGTGAACCTCGGCAAAGCCGGACGTAAGCGTTGGCTGGGACGTCGTCCCCGCGTAAGAGGTGTGGCTATGAACCCTGTCGATCACCCCATGGGTGGTGGTGAAGGACGTGCCTCCGGAGGTCAGCCCCGGTCACGGAACGGCCAGTTTGCCAAAGGGTTGAAGACCAGAAACCGCAAGAAGCATTCTGAAAAACTGATTATTAGCAGACGTAAAAAGTAAGATAGCTACATGGCACGTTCATTAAAAAAAGGACCTTATATAGATTATCGTTTGGACAACAAGATCCAGGCGATGAATAACGCAGCCCGCAAGTCGGTCATCAAGACCTGGTCACGCCGGTCGATGATTTCTCCCGATTTTATCGGACATACGTTTGCCGTTCACAATGGCAATAAGTTCATACCGGTATATGTGACCGAAAACATGGTAGGACATAAGCTGGGAGAGTTTGCGCCAACGCGTAACTTCCGTGGCCACACTGCCAAGAAAGATAAGGGTAGAAGATAAACTTTGTTGATTGCCAACCTTTGCCGACAGGCTTGGAAAGGCTAAACTGTAAGAACATGGAAGCAAAAGCAATACTAAGAAATGTACCTACCTCGCCTCGCAAGATGCGTCTGGTAGCCGACATGATTCGCGGTCAAAAAGTCAGCAAAGCTTTGGCCCTATTAAAGTTTCAGCCCAACGCGGCTTCTCCAATCCTGCATAAAGTACTGCTTTCGGCCGTAGCCAACTGGCAGCAGGGAAACGAGGACGCTAAAATTGAAGACGCTGATCTTTACGTAAAGACGGTTTTCGTTGACGGAGGCCGTATGCTGAAGCGCCTTCGTCCTGCTCCTCAGGGCCGGGCTCACCGGATCCGCAAGCGTTCCAATCACATCACAATAGTGATTGATGACGCCTCCACGGAGTCAGAATTTGTAGAAGCAGAAGTAAGTAACACCGAATCATAAACGATCTAGATATACAATGGGACAAAAGGTAAACCCAATAGGTCTGAGACTAGGCATTGTTAGAGGATGGGAGTCGAGCTGGTATGGTGGAAAGGACTTCTCTGACAAATTAGTGGAAGACGAAAAAATCCGCAACTATATTCAGGCGCGTATCCCCAAGGGATCTATCTCGAAAGTAGTTATCGAGCGTACCCTGAAGCGGATTACGCTGACCATCCACACGGCTCGTCCGGGCATCGTGATTGGTAAGGGTGGAAGCGAAGTCGATAAAATCAAAGAAGAGCTTAAAAAGATAACCGGTAAGGACGTACAGATCAATATTTATGAGATCAAACGTCCCGAAATCGACGCCAAACTGGTAGGAGAGGCAATCGCCCAGCAGCTGCAGGCTCGTATTTCGTACCGTCGGGCTATGAAGCAGTCTATTTCTTCGGCCATGCGGGTAGGTTCACAAGGAATTAAAATTCGTTTGTCCGGTCGTCTGGGTGGTGCCGAAATGGCCCGCACGGAAGAGTACAAGGAAGGACGTATTCCCCTGCACACCCTTCGTGCCGATATCGACTACGCGGTATCCGAAGCACAGACTATCTATGGTAAAATCGGTATCAAAGTGTGGGTCTTCAAGGGCGAACTCTACGGAAAGCGTGACCTCACGCCAAGCGCAGCAACGGCTCAGGCAGATCGCAACGACCGCAGCGAACGCGGAGGCAGAGGCGGTGACCGTCGCGGCCGGGGTGGCGATAACGAGAAAGGTGGCGCAGATCGCGGAGACCGTCGTAAGAGAACCCGAAACAAGAAGAAGTAATTAGAACGATATCCGACGCTAGCCGACGGTACAAATAAATAGAATCATGTTACAGCCGAAAAGAACCAAATTTCGCAAGCAGCAGAAAGATAAAGGCGGCTTCAACGGAATTGCATCGCGTGGTCACCAGATCTCTTTTGGATCATTCGCTATAAAGGCTCTGGAGCCAGGTTGGCTTACTGCCCGCCAGATCGAAGCAGCCCGTATTTCTGTAACCCGTGCGATGAAACGGGAAGGACAGGTTTGGATCCGGGTATTTCCCGACAAGCCTATCACGAAGAAGCCTGCTGAAGTACGTATGGGTAAAGGAAAAGGTGCTCCTGAGTATTGGGTGGCCATGATTAAGCCCGGAACGATCATTTTCGAAGCAGCCGGTGTTAGCCTTGATACTGCTAATGAGGCCCTCCGCCTCGCCGCGCAGAAGCTCCCGATTAAGACAAAATTCATCGTCCGTCGCGATTATCAGGAATAGCACGCACTCTGCTGCGTTTTCTGAACCATACAAATTGATAAAGCAATGAAGAACCAAGAAATAAAAGCCCTTTCAGCAGACCAATTGAAGGAGCAGATCGCCCAGGAGAGAGAGCGCTTGCTGCGTTTGAAGTTTGCCCATGCTGTTTCTCCCATTGAGAACCCGATCCGAATCCGGGCCGCTCGTAAGCAAATCGCCCGGCTTCTAACGGAGCTAACGGTAAAATCTTCCCAACCGCAATAATTAGCAGCTAAGAAATCATGGAGGAAATAAAGAGAAATTTACGTAAAGAAAGAGTAGGCCGCGTAGTAAGTGACAAGATGGAAAAGTCTTGCGTCATTACGGTCGAACGTAAGGTAAAGCACCCAATGTACGGTAAGTTCATGAAAAAGACGAGCAAGCTGATGGTGCACGATGAGGAGAACCAGTGTGGAATCGGTGATACGGTCCGCGTGATGGAGACCCGCCCGCTTAGCAAGAATAAGCGTTGGAGATTAGTAGAAATCATTGAAAGAGCGAAGTAACAATGGTACAGCAAGAATCAAGACTTTCCGTAGCCGATAACAGCGGAGCCAAAGAAGTACTCGTGATCCGGGTATTAGGTGGAACCGGCAAACGCTACGCTTCCGTAGGCGACAAGATTGTCGTGACGGTAAAATCAGCCTTATCCTCCAGTAGCATGAAGAAAGGCACGGTATCAAAGGCCGTTGTGGTGCGTACCAAAAAGGAAGTACGTCGTAAAGATGGAACCTACATTCGCTTTGAAGACAACGCGGCTGTATTGCTCAACAACAACAATGAGCCACCCGGTAGCCCGTGAGTTGCGCGAGAAGCAATTTATGAAAATTGTTTCCCTGGCTCCCGAAGTACTCTAATCGGACCGCCGAAGTGGTTGTACGTTTCAGACGAAGTTCTTTGAACTGATAAAGCATACTAACAATGGAAAACAAGCAAAAGATGCAGCCTAAGTTGCACATCCGTACGGGAGATACTGTTAAAGTGATTGCCGGAAATTCTAAGGGTAAAACGGGTAAAGTCCTGTCTGTCCTGGTAAAGAAAAATCGCGCGATCGTTGAAGGTGCCAACATGATCACCAAGCATGTGAAGCCCAACGCTCAAAGTCCCCAGGGATCCATCGAGAAACAGGAAGGCAGCATTCATATCAGCAACCTGATGGTGGTTGATCCTGCCACTGGCGAAGCTACCCGTACCGGCCGCAAGCTGGACGATAAAGGAAAGCTGCAGCGCTACTCCAAGAAAACAGATAAGTTTATCTAGGAGTTAGAACTTTAAGTAAAAAAAATACATTAACGCTTAGTGGGTCGGAAATCCACTAGAACTTGTCGAAAATTACATGGCAACTCCGAGATTAAAAGAAAAATATCTAAACGATATTAAAGACCAACTGAAAGAGAAATTTCAGTACAAGTCGGTCATGCAGGTTCCCCGTCTTACGAAGATTGTAATCAATAAGGGAATCGGTGCCGCCGTAGCAGATAAGAAGCTTGTAGACGTAGGTGTGGAAGAGCTGGGACTAATTACAGGTCAGAAAGCAGTACCTACTATCTCTAAGAAAGCTGTATCTAACTTCAAACTTCGCGAAAACATGCCGATTGGGGCCAAAGTTACGCTTCGTGGAGATCGCATGTACGAATTCCTGGACCGCCTTACCGCCATCGCAATGCCTCGTGTACGTGATTTTCGTGGCATCAGCGACAAAGGATTTGACGGACGTGGCAACTATACCTTTGGTGTGAAAGAGCAGATTATCTTCCCTGAGATCAGCATTGATAAAGTCAATAAGATCACAGGTATGGATATCACCTTCGTAACCTCTACCAACTCGGATGAGGAAAGCTATGAACTGCTGAAAGCCCTTGGTATGCCTTTTACAAATGCTGCGAAGAATAATCAATAATTCCAAGAGAAAGATATTTCATAGAAAATGGCAAAAGAATCTGTAAAAGCCCGGGAAAGAAAAAGACAACGCTTGGTGGACAAGTATGCCGACAAGCGTGCCAAATTGAAAGAAGCCGGTGATTGGGTGGCTTTGGACAAACTTCCCCGGAACTCATCACCCGTTCGCCTGCACAATCGTTGCAAAATTACCGGTCGCCCCCGCGGATATATGCGCAAGTTTGGGATTTCACGTGTTCTTTTCCGCGATATGGCATCACAGGGTAAAATTCCTGGGGTTACCAAAGCAAGTTGGTAAGAACCCTTTTAATTCTGATTTCAATTACTTAACTTTGCACGCCTTTTTGAGGGGTGCTTAAACAAGTCACTAAAATGGTAACGGATCCCATAGCAGACTATCTGACTCAAATCAGAAACGCCATCAAGGCGAAGCACCGGGTTGTTGAGATACCTGCTTCCAACATAAAGAAAGAAATTACGAAAGTACTGTTTGAGAAAGGGTACATTCAGAGCTATAAATTTGATGATAACGGCCCTCAGGGCACTATCAAAATCGCTTTGAAATACAACCCGGTCACCAAGCAGCCTGCGATCGTAAAAATCCAGCGCGTTAGCAAGCCAGGCCTGCGTAAATACTCAGGTTCGACCACTATTCCCCGCATATTGAGCGGATTGGGAACGGTAATTATCTCAACCTCCAAAGGTGTAATGACCGACAAAGAGGCTCGTACCATGAACGTGGGTGGCGAGGTATTGTGTTACGTGTACTAATCGTAAATTCCAGTTAGAAATGTCACGAATAGGAAACAAAGTTATAGAATTACCTGCCGGCATCACGGTTTCTGTGAGCGACGACAACGTAGTATCAGTTAAAGGCCCTAAGGGTACACTTACCCAGGTTGTCGATAAGGATATGATCGTGAAGGTAGAAGGTAGCGAGCTGAGAGTAGCCCGCCCAACCGAGCAAAAGCGCCATAAAGCCCTTCATGGTCTTTACCGTTCCCTGATCAGTAACATGATCGTTGGGGTAAATACAGGCTACCGGAGGGATCTTGAGATCGTAGGTGTTGGTTATAAAGCTACGGCAAACAACAACGTTCTCGAACTGAGCCTTGGCTACTCCCACAACATTTTCCTTGCGATTCCGCAGGAAATTAAAGTAACGGCAGTAACCGAAAAAGGTCAGAACCCCAAGGTAATCCTGGAAGGAATTGACAAGCAACTTATCGGCGTTGTAGCCGCGAAGATAAAGTCACTGCGTAAAGTTGAGCCGTACAAAGGCAAAGGTATACGCTTTGTGGGTGAACAGGTTCGTCGTAAGGCGGGTAAGGCAGCTTCTAAGAAATAGTAATATCCCGAACGGGATTATTTATAAACAAGTACATACGATCATACAATGGCGACTGCAAAAACAGATAGAAGACAACGCCTCAAATATCATATTCGTAAGAAGGTACACGGAAGTTCGGAGCGTCCTCGTTTGTCGGTCTTTCGTTCAAACACCAACATTTACGTACAGGTGATTGATGATGAGAAAGGCGTAACCCTCGTGAGTGCCTCTTCCCTTGATTTGGGAGAAAATAAGTGGAATACCAATACCGAGGCTGCCTCGCTTGTAGGCAAGAAAATAGCCGAAAAGGCTTTGGAAGCGGGAGTTACCGCGGTTGTGTTTGACCGTAATGGCTACCTCTACCACGGAAAAGTAAAAGCATTAGCCGAAGGTGCCCGTGAGGGTGGTCTCAAATTCTAAGACATACGATTATGCAGAATATCAACCGACCTTCTAAGGTCAACGAATCAGAACTCAAAGAGCGCGTTGTTGCTATCAATCGGGTAGCCAAAGTAGTAAAAGGAGGGCGCCGCTTCAGCTTTTCGGCTATCGTCGTGGTAGGTGATGGCAAAGGTGTGGTAGGGTATGGTTTGGGTAAGGCAAACGAAGTGACCGATGCAATTGCAAAGGGTATTGATGATGCCAAGAAGAACCTCTTCCAGATTCCCTTGTTGAAAACTACCGTACCTCACGTAATGGAAGGCAAGTACAGTGGTGGCTTTGTGCTGATTAAGCCAGCTGCTCCTGGTACAGGTGTGATTGCAGGTGGTGCAATGCGCGCCGTTCTGGAAGCCGCAGGTATTCATGATGTATTGGCCAAATCCAAAGGATCTTCCAATCCCCACAACGTAGTGAAGGCAACGATTGACGCTCTGATGAAAATGAGAGCTCCCCATCAGATAGCTTTTCAGCGTGGCGTAAAGTTGGAAAAAGTATTTAACGGATAACTCTCAGATAGAGTTATACTTCTAACAATAAGCAACCATGTCGAAAATCAGAATTACTCAAATCAGAAGCATAATCAACCGTCCCGAAACGCAAAAGCTTACCGTAAAAGCTTTGGGATTGGGCAAGATTAACCGCTCTGTTGAAAAGGAAAACAACGATTCCATTGCGGGTATGATCCGTAAGGTGAGTCACCTGGTAAAAGTCGAAGAAATTTAAAAGATATACTAGTTATGAATCTTAGTTCACTAAAACCGGCTGCTGGTTCGGTAAAAGGTAACAAGCGGATTGGTCGCGGAACCGGTTCTGGCCGGGGAGGTACCTCAACTCGTGGACACAAGGGAGCTCAGTCACGCTCGGGCTATAGCGCAAAGCGCAGCTTTGAAGGTGGACAAATGCCTTTGCAACGCCGGGTTCCCAAGTTTGGTTTTAATAATATCAATCGGGTTGAATACAAAGCATTGAATCTTGATGCCATTCAGTCCCTGGTAGAAAAGACGGGTAGCGCAGTTGTTGATTTTGAAGCAATGCGCAGCAACGGATTGGCCAGCAAAAAAGATCTGATTAAAGTGCTCAACCGCGGCGAAATTACCTCTGCCGTAGAAGTTCACGCTCACGGTTTTTCAAAGAGCGCCATTGAGGCAATTGAGAAAGCCGGAGGCAAAGCCATCAAATTGTAATCCTGCTGGTATCTTGCTAACTTTGAAGTTTGAACGAACCCCAGGCTATACAAGACTTTTTTTATGAAGCGATTTATCGATACAATTAAAAATATCTTTTCAATTGAGGAGTTGAGAACTCGTATTCTCAACACTCTTTTGTTTATAACGATATTCCGTTTGGGGTCGTTTGTGGTGCTGCCCGGTATTGAGCCAGACCGTATGAACTTCTCAGCGCAGGGGTTATTAGGTTTGCTGGATACCTTCCTTGGTGGTGCTTTTAGCAAAGCGTCCATCTTTGCGCTAGGGATCATGCCCTATATCTCCGCCTCAATCGCCATTCAGCTGTTGACCATGGCGATGCCCTACTTTCAGAAGATGCAGAAAGAGGGAGAGTCAGGTCGTAAGAAGCTGAACCAGATTACCCGAGTTTTAACTATTGTAGTGACATTTGCGCAGGGACTTACCTACCTTAAGACTACCGTACCCGACGAAGCTCTGCTTGTATCGCGTAGTATTTTCACGGTATCCTCTGTATTTATTCTGATTGCCGGAACCATGTTCTGTATGTGGCTGGGTGAGCGGATTACGGATAAAGGAGTGGGCAACGGAATTTCCATGCTGATCATGATCGGAATTGTATCCCGCTTTCCAGGGGCCATATACCAGGAATTCTCTTCCCGGGGTAGTGCGCAGATTCTGATCTTTGTGCTCGAACTGGTAGCCTTGTACTTTGTCATTATGGGAGCAGTCATGCTTACGCAAGCCGTGCGCCGAGTGCCGATACAGTATGCTAAACAGGTGGTAGGGAATAGGGTTATGGGAGGCGGACAACGCCAGTATCTACCCTTGAAAGTAAATGCTGCCGGTGTAATGCCCATCATTTTTGCCCAGGCACTTATGTTTTTACCAGCAGCTATTGCCGGCCTTTTTGCAGAGACAAGTGACTTTGCCAGTAATGTGGCCACTGCTTTTGCAACGTACACTACCTGGCAGTACAATCTGTTGTTTGCTTTTCTGATTATAGTTTTTACCTTTTTCTACACGGCAATCTCAGTTAATCCCCAGCAGATAGCCGATGATATGAAGCGTGGGGGGGGCTTTGTGCCCGGAGTTAAGCCCGGTCAGCAGACCTCAGACTACATCAGTACCATTCTGGACCGGATTACGTTTCCGGGCTCGATTATGCTGGCCATTGTCGCTATACTACCAGCTTTTGCCAATGTGTTGGGCATGACAAGCTCCTTTGCTCAGTTCTTTGGTGGAACATCACTTTTGATCATGGTGGGTGTGGTTTTGGATACCTTGCAGCAAATCGAAAGCTATCTGTTAATGCGCCGCTACGAAGGGTTGATGAAATCAGGACGTATCAAAGGCCGTACAGAAAGCTTAGCTGTTTAGACCAATGATCTACCTGAAAACAGATCAGGAGATAGAGCTGATTAAAAAGAGCGCACAGGTTCTTGGAAAAGCTCACGCCGAAGTAGCAAAATGGGTAAAACCAGGAGTGACTACCCGGCAGTTAGATAGTGTAGCGGAAGAATACATCCGGGATCATGAAGGAGTACCTTCCTTCAAAGGATTCAATGGATTTCCCTCTTCCCTTTGCATCTCGGTCAATGAAGTAGTAGTGCACGGATTTCCCAGTACCTACGAATTGAGAGATGGCGACATTATCTCTATCGATTGCGGAGTCAAATTGAATGGATATCATAGCGATAGCGCGTATACGTACCCTGTTGGAGAAGTGTCGGAGGAAGTTCTGACGCTGCTAAGCAGAACCAAAAAGTCGCTCTATCTGGGAATTGAGAAAGCCACTGACGGCATGCGTATGGGTGATGTAGGTTTTGCCATCCAAAATTACGTAGAGCAATTTGGTTATTCGGTAATAAGAGAGTTAGTTGGGCATGGTATTGGTAAGAGCCTGCACGAAAGTCCGGAGGTTCCTAACTACGGAAAGCGCGGGAAAGGCATCAAGCTGAAGGAGGGAATGGTATTGGCCATTGAGCCAATGATCAATTTGGGTAAGAAAAGTGTTGTTCAGGAAAAAGATGGCTGGACTATCCGGACTTCTGATCGAAAGCCCTCCGCTCACTTTGAACATACTGTTGCTGTTCGCAAAGGAAAGGCAGAAATACTGACTACCTTCGAATACATAGAAGAAGTGACCGCCAATACCAGTTTAATGGTAATGGCTCCTTAAATAGAAGAATAATTAATTCACAGAATGGCAAAACAAGCATCCATTGAGCAAGACGGAGTAATCGTAGAAGCATTGTCCAACGCAATGTTTCGGGTTCAGTTGGAAAACAAGCATGAAGTCATAGCGCATATCTCGGGTAAAATGAGAATGCACTACATCAAAATTTTGCCCGGAGATCGTGTCAAATTGGAGATGTCTCCCTATGATTTGACCAAGGCGCGTATTGTATATCGCTATAAATAAACGTTTGAGAACGTCGCTTATCAAAGCGAAAATCCTGAATAAAAATGAAAGTCAAAGCATCAGTAAAAAAGCGCAGTGTAGACTGCAAGGTGATCCGCCGGAAAGGCAAGATCTACGTAATTAACAAAAAGAATCCTCGGTACAAACAAAGACAAGGATAATTCATTATGGCACGTATTGCAGGAGTTGATATCCCCGATCGTAAAAGAGGCGAAATCGCCCTTACCTATATTTTCGGAATTGGCCGTAGCGCCTCCCGGAGTATTTTGGAAAAAGCAGGTGTTCCTTTCGATAAGAAGGTAGCTGAGTGGTCTGACGATGAGTCAGGAGCCGTTCGTTCCATTATCGCTAGTGAATACAAAGTAGAAGGTGCCCTCAAATCTGAGGTGCAGCTGAGCATCAAGCGCCTGATGGACATTGCTTGCTATCGTGGGCTTCGTCACCGGAAAGGTTTGCCGCTTCGTGGACAAAGAACGAAGAACAATTCGCGTACACGGAAAGGTAAGCGTAAGACGGTTGCGAACAAAAAGAAAGCTACGAAATAACCAATAAGTGGTGAATTGTATTCGCACTTATAAAAAAGAGCAATTGCACAATGGCACAGAATAAAAGAAAAGACAAAGCGAAAAAAAGAGTAGTTGTAGTTGAATCGGTAGGTCAGGTACACATTAAGGCTACTTTTAATAACATTATCATTTCGATCACCAACAACAATGGTCAGGTGATTTCCTGGGCCTCTGCTGGTAAGATGGGATTCCGTGGTTCTAAGAAGAACACGCCCTATGCCGCGCAGACTGCCGCCCAAAACTGCGCTCAGGTTGCTTTTGACCTGGGAATGCGCAAAGCCGAGGTGTTTGTGAAAGGACCCGGATCTGGACGTGAGTCGGCGATCCGTACCATTCAGAACGCCGGAATCGAGGTGTCGTCCATCCGTGACATCACTCCGCTTCCCCACAACGGTTGCCGTCCTCCCAAGCGCAGAAGAGTATAATTACAAGTAGTTCAATCAGTATCTGCCGGCCCAATTAATAATTTAGGAACTGGGGTTATCTAATTGGCGGCAGGGTAAATTTAAATATAGAAAATGGCACGTTATACAGGTCCTAAGGCAAAAATTTCAAGACGTTACGGTGAGCCCATCATGGGCCCAAGTAAGGCTCTTACTAAAAAGAATTACCCTCCCGGTGTGCATGGCCGGGGTCGTCGCTCCAAGAAGTCGGAATACGCGCTCCAATTGATGGAGAAGCAAAAGGTAAAATATACCTATGGCGTATTGGAGAGACAATTTAGAAACCTTTTCCACCGCGCTGCGGTAAAAGAAGGTATTACGGGCGAGAACCTGCTCAAATTGTGCGAGGCTCGTTTGGACAACACGGTATTCCGTTTGGGCATCGCCCCCACGCGTCGGGCCGCACGTCAGCTTGTTTCGCACAAGCACGTAATGGTAGACGGTGAAATTGTAAACATTCCTTCTTACTCCCTTCGTCCGGGACAAGTCGTTACAGTTCGCGAGAAGTCCAGATCACTGGAAGCGGTAACGGATAGCCTGGCCGGACATTCGGCCAAGCGCTTCAATTGGCTGGAATGGGATGGATCACAAATGACCGGAAAGTTTGTTACGTATCCGGAGCGTGATCAGATTCCAGAAAACGTCAATGAGCAGCTTATCGTCGAATTGTATTCGAAGTAAGAGCACCTATATTTCTACATAGCCCCGGCCTGGTCCGGGGCATCCTTGTACCCGTACATACGGAAACGTTTGCGATCGCAAAGGTAACGATGGCCTGATCAATCATCATTTACTACACAAAAAGGAGACAAAGACTATGTCAATATTAGCATTCCAAATGCCTGATAAAGTCGTAATGGAAAAAGCCGACGACTTTCACGGGTCGTTTGAGTTTAAGCCATTGGAGAAAGGCTATGGCGTAACGATCGGAAACGCGTTGCGTCGTATTCTCCTTTCTTCACTGGAAGGATATGCCATTACGAGTGTGAAGTTCCCCGGGGTGCTTCACGAATTTTCAACCATAGAAGGAGTGGTTGAGGATGTTACAGAAATCATCCTTAACCTCAAAACAGTACGCTTGAAGAAAGTCGTTGATTTGGTCGAGAATCGCATCGTTGTTAATCTGAAGAACGTTTCAGTGGTGACAGCGGGGGATATCGGCAAATTTACGAGTTCTTTCCAGATTTTGAACCCGGATCAGATAATTTGTCATCTTGACGACCAGAAAGAATTCGAAATGGAGATTCTGATCGACAAGGGACGTGGGTACGTACCCGCTGATGAGCCCCGGGCTACTGAGCTTCCTTTTAGCCACGTGGCTATGGATGCGATCTACACCCCCGTTAAGAATGTAAAGTACAGCGTTGAGAATACCCGGGTTGAGCAGAAGACCGACTATGAGCGGCTTTTGATCGACATCCAGACGGATGGCTCCATTCACCCCGAGGAAGCACTGAAAGGAGCGGCCAATATTCTGATTCAGCACTTTATGTTGTTCTCTGACCAGACAATGACGTTTGAGAAGCAGAAAGCAGAGGAGGACAATCAGGTAGACGAAGAAATGCTGCGCATGCGTAAGCTGCTCAAAACCTCGCTGTCTGAGCTCGACCTTTCCGTTCGTGCCTACAACTGCCTCAAATCGGCAGATGTGAAGACACTGGGCGACCTGGTTAAACTTGAAATATCTGATATGATGAAGTTCCGTAACTTCGGTAAGAAGTCTCTGACCGAATTGGAGCAACTTGTATCTGAAAAAGGCCTTACTTTCGGCATGGAAGTTGGCAAATACCGCCTCGAAGAGGATTGATAACTAGTTTTAATAAGTATGTATTCTGTAGCGCGTTACAACCGCCGCTCGAAGCTGCTAAACAATTACAAAAATGAGACACGGAAAGAAAGATAACCATTTGGGAAGAACGGCTTCGCACCGTCGGGCAATGCTATCAAACATGGCCTCTTCATTGATTTTGCACAAGCGGATTGAGACTACCCTGGCCAAAGCAAAGGAACTCAGAAAGTACGTTGAGCCTTTGCTGACCCGCGCTAAGGTTGACTCGACTCACAACCGTCGGATTGTTTTCTCTTACCTGCACGATAAAGAGCCGGTAAAAGAACTTTTCAACGTAGTGGCCGATAAAATTGCCGACCGTCCCGGTGGTTATACCCGTATCATCAAGCTAGGCACCCGTCTGGGTGATGCCGCTGAGGTGTGCCTGATGGAACTGGTTGATTTCAACGAAACACTGCTGCTGGCGGAGGCTGACAAGCCAACCAAAACCCGTCGTAGCCGTCGTGGAGGTGGAAAGAAATCAGAAAGCACTGAAACTGCTCAGGCTGCTCCCGTTGCTGTGGAAGAAAAAGCCACTGCCCAGAGCGACGACCTTGAAAAAGTAGAAGGAATTGGCCCTAAGATTGCCGAAGTACTGACCGAAGCCGGTATCGATACTTTCGCAAAACTGGCCGAGTCTACTCCCGAAGCAATTCGTGAAATCCTTGACAACGCAGGATCTCAGTTTGCCTCACATGACCCCGCTACCTGGCCTCAGCAAGCCACACTTGCCGCCGAGGGTAAGTGGGACGAACTGAAAACCTGGCAGGATGAATTGAACGGAGGACGTGAAAACTGATAGAACGGAAATCAGAAATGATAGTAAGTAATTGACAGAAGGGGTTAAACGTTTTCGTTTAGCCCCTTTTTTTGCGCATAAAATACTACTTTTGAATCCCAACGAACGGCAGCGGTCAGAAAGCTGCCTATAACTTGAAACGATAGAAATGACTGAAACAAAAGAAGCATTGTTGCTACTGGAAGACGGAACGGCCTATCGGGGGCTGGCATTGGGTAAAATTGGCACTACGGGCGGAGAAATCTGCTTCAACACGGGGATGACCGGGTACCAGGAAATCTACACGGACCCTTCGTACTATGGCCAGATTGTGGTGAATACTACCTCTCACATTGGGAATTATGGCGTGCAGCTGAAAAGCGAGGAGGAGTCTGATAATGTAAAAATAAAGGGGATGGTGTGTAACACTTTCTCGAACATTTACTCCCGTCATACGGCCGACTTTTCCCTCCAAGAGTACTTCGAGCGGGCCAATATTGTCGGTATCAGTAATGTGGATACCCGGCACCTGGTACGCCATGTACGCGAGAAGGGAGTGATGAACGCCATTATCTCTTCCGAAATTCTGGATGAAAAAGTCTTGATGGAAGAGCTAAAAAAGGTGCCTTCTATGGCGGGATTGGAATTGTCGACGGAAGTAAGTACACAGGAGCCTTACTATGTGGGCGACGAAACCGAAAGCCGCTGGCGGATTGCCGTCATGGACTATGGTATCAAGAAGAGCATTCTGAACAACCTGACGATGCGGGGATGCTACTGCAAGGTATTTCCGGCCCAGACTCCGTTTGAGGAAGTGATGGAGTGGAAGCCCGATGGCTTCTTTATCTCCAACGGGCCGGGCGATCCGGCAGCCATGTTGTATGCGGTGGAGACCGTGAAGCAGATGGTCGAATCCAGCAAGCCGGTGTTCGGTATATGCCTGGGGCATCAGCTACTGGCCGAAGCCAGCGGTATCTCTACCTACAAGATGCACCATGGCCACCGTGGACTCAACCACCCCGTGAAAAACCTGATCACGGGCCACTGCGAGATTACGTCCCAAAACCACGGTTTTGCGGTCAATCCCGACGAGATACTGAGCCACCCGGACGTAGAAGTGACGCATATCAATCTGAACGATAAAACGATCGAGGGCATTCGCCGGAAAGACAAGCCTGCCTTCTCGGTGCAGTACCACCCCGAGGCATCACCCGGGCCGCACGACTCGCGCTACCTTTTTGATGAATTTGCGCGGTTACTGACCGAGGCAGAGTAGTTTTTCGAGTAATTCTCATAGCAAACTCCGACGAACTTACGCTCGCCGGAGTTTGCTGTTTATTCACCTCGGCCGTTAGTTCGACAGGGTCAACCGAATAAGGGGAGAGTAGCCGGGTTTGTTCTTCTGAACCCTGGAATCCCTCCATACATTCTCTCCAATCCGCTCTACCGCTCGTAAAGGGTACTTCTGACCGAAGCGAAGGCCGGTGTTCCGGCTTGTCATACCCGATGAAGTTACGGGCAGAAATTCTATCGAAACGAAGAGTCCATCATCAGGTACCATTAGCTGGATGTCGCTGACATCAACGGTATGCCATTTTCCCCGCCAATGACGGGCGTCTACTTTTACCAAAAATGATCGATTGAGCAGCGGAGCGCCGGGCAGTCGATTATCGCCCACGGAATATAGATTGACCCGAACATACCCGTCTTCGGAGCTTTTAGCATTCAAAAGCAAGTACATTTCGATGGATTCTATGTAGAGAGGAGTATCGGACTTTGAAGTAAAGAGAGCCGCCAGTTCGACATGCCAGGAAGCCATAAAGCTACCCATAATAAGGTTTCCGGCCGAGGAAGATGGCCCTACCCTGACCATTCTCTTTTTGGTAGGTTTTACAAATACCGTAGCTAGCTGCAAGGGTTCTTCGTACAGAAACAGCGTATCTGGAAACCCTTTTTTCACCGTAGCCACGTGGTAGGTTTGATATCCCAACAGCGAAAAAACCAGAGTATCTGATTGTATACTGGATGGGATGGTAAACTTCCCATCAGGGCCGCTGTAAATACCTACTTTGGGATTGCTTTTGGAATAAATATTCACAAAAGGCAGTGGGGTATGCGAGGCTGCGTCGGCGATTATGCCTTGTTTTTGCGCAAAAGCTGTCATCGCTAACCCTGTCAAAAGCAGCAAATAGAATAGGGGACGAGATGGAGGCATAGGTATACTTACAGGTTTATATTAACCCGTAAGTATACCTAAATTATTCGTTCGCGATAGCAGACAGAAGCTTATAAATTCGCCTCAATAATCTCCCGAAACTCCTTCTCGGGCATCAGCCCCATGCCGCGCCAGAGCAGCTTGCCGCTTTTATACAGCAGAAAAACCGGAATCTCATCTACTTGTAGCGTACGGGCGAGCGCCTTGTTCTCGTCGTAGTTGATGGTTTTAATCTGCGCTTTGCCCTCGTACTCTTTCGTAAGTTTGTTAAGGGTAGGCATCATTTGCTTGCAGGGCGCGCACCAGGGGGCATAGAAGTCGATGAGGACGGGTTTATCGGAAGCGATCAGCTGCTGAAACTCATCCTGACTCATACCGGCCGGCGCTTTGATGGCGTTGGCGGGTTTTTCGGAGGGTAGGTCGGCCGCCGACCATTTGAGGTAGCCGCCCTGCATATCGTATATTTCCGTAAAGCCTTTCTCAGCCAACAGTTTTGCCGCCTGTCCGCTGCGGCCACCTGATAGACAGTACACAAACACCGGCTTGCTCTTATCCATGGTCTCGATTTTCTGCGCGAATACCGGGTCCCGGAAATCCATGTTGGTGGAGCCGGGGAGGTGGCCCTGCCCGTACTCGTCGGGAGTACGGACGTCGAGGAGTTGCCCCTGTGGCGTTTCGGCCAGTTTTTTCTGAAAGGTATCCACGGCGAGTGGCGTTTGTCCGTAGCTAGTAGATACTATGCCTACCAATAGAAATAAAAAGAGGAATTTTAGGATTTTCATGGAAAATAGACGATAATGGTTTCTTTGGTAAGTCTTTAAAAAAAGATTCGACCCGTAGGTTCCCGAAATTTTACATTATTTTTGTTTCAATAAAAATAACTAATTATCCAATCAAACCCAACGCTGCACATGAGTACTATTCAGTCAGTACACGCAAGACAAATCCTGGATTCAAGAGGTAATCCTACCGTAGAAGTGGATGTTCGTACCGAAAACGGCTTTGTGGGCCGGGCCGCGGTGCCTTCGGGAGCCTCCACCGGTAAGCACGAAGCCGTCGAACTTCGCGACGACGATGCTAAGGTATACGTGGGGAAAGGGGTTTTGAAAGCCGTCGAAAACGTAAACGACATTATATATCCTGAGTTGATCGGTATTTCGGCATTTGAGCAGAATCTGATCGACAAAATCATGATTGAGCTGGACGGAACGCATAACAAAAGCAAACTGGGCGCCAACGCTATTCTGGGCGTATCGCTGGCCGTAGCCAAGGCCGCCGCGCAGGAAGCTGGCATGTCGCTCTTCCGTTACGTAGGGGGTACCAATGCCAACACCCTGCCCGTACCCATGATGAATATCCTGAACGGGGGTAGCCACGCCGACAACTCCATCGACTTCCAGGAGTTTATGGTGATGCCCGCCAAGGCCGATACCTTCTCCGAGGCGCTGCGTATGGGTGTTGAGGTATTCCATAACTTGAAAAAGGTACTGAAAAGCAAAGGCTACTCGACCAACGTAGGCGACGAGGGAGGTTTTGCCCCCAACATCAAATCCAACGAGGAAGCGATTGAAATTGTAATTCAGGCGATTGAAAAAGCGGGATATAAGCCCGGTGAAGATATCTTTATCGCCATGGATGCGGCAGCTTCCGAATTTTACGAAAACGGAGTGTACCACTTCAAGAAATCTGATGGCCGCAAGCTGTCGTCGGCCGAGATGGCGGGCTACTGGACGGAGTGGGTTAACAAGTACCCTATCATCTCCATTGAGGACGGCATGGATGAAGATGACTGGTCAGGTTGGAAAGCTGTTACTGACAGTATTGGAAGCAAGTGCCAGCTGGTGGGTGACGATCTGTTTGTAACAAACGTAGACCGCCTGCAGCAGGGAATCGATCAGAATATTGCCAATTCAATCCTGATTAAAGTAAACCAGATTGGCTCGCTAACGGAAACCATCAACGCCGTGAATCTGGCGAAGCGCAACAGCTACAAGAGTGTGATGTCGCACCGTTCGGGTGAGACCGAAGACTCGACCATTGCCGACCTGGCGGTGGCGCTGAACACCGGACAAATCAAGACCGGCTCGGCCTCCCGTTCTGACCGGATGGCGAAGTACAATCAGCTGATTCGCATCGAGGAAGAGCTGGGCGAAACCGCCTACTTCCCCGGTTTGAAGTTCTAATACCGCGATTATTCACCAAACCGGAGCCCGCGCTCCGGTTTTTTTCTAACATACCATGAACCAACTACCTCCCTGGTTGATCGGCATATGGCGACATATGCGCAAGTTCTACACCGGAACGCTGGTGGTCTGGCTAATCTGGATCACTTTCATCGACGATAACAACCTGTTTGTGGTTTGGGAAAACCACCAGAAGATGAAAGAACTGGAACGGGATCTGGCCTACTACAAAGAGCAGGTGAAACAAGTCAGAAAAGAGCACCGGGAGGTATTTGGCACCAAGGCTATGATGGAAAAGTGGGCTCGGGAGAAATACCTTATGCGAAAGCCCGGGGAAGATGTGTATGTGATTGTGGACGAGAACGGGCAGTCCATCGAAAAAGACGAAGAATAAACAGCAGGCGTATGATCAACGTACTTTTTGTATGCCTGGGTAATATCTGCCGCTCGCCAATTGCGGAAGGCGTGTTTCGGCACCTGGTAGAAAAAGCGGGCTTATCGCACCAGATTCAGTGCGACTCGGCGGGTACTTCTTCCTATCATATCGGGAGCCTGCCCGACCGCCGGATGCGGCAGGTGGCTCTCCAGAACGGCGTTGAGCTCACGCACAAGGGGCGCAAGCTCAGCGGCGACGATTTCTACAATTTCGACTACATCGTGGCGATGGATGAAGCCAACTTTGAGGACATCCGAAACCAAAGCTACCGTAGCAGTGGGTTTTATTTTCCCGAAGATAGGTTGTACCTCTACCGGGAGTTTGACCCCGAGCGAGCCGATGCCCTGAATGTTCCCGATCCCTACTACGAGGATATTGCCGTATTTGACGAAGTATACCAGATTGTGGAGCGGTGCGGTGCAAGCTTCCTTACTTTTATTATTGAAAAGAATCAATTGCAATCATGAATAAAAAAGTCATATTAATCATTATGGATGGCTGGGGAATTGCCAAAACGGGCGAAGAAGATCGCTCGGCTATTCTGGCGGCCAATACTCCTTTTTACAATAGTATTCTGCAAAAGTACCCCCACGGCAAGCTCGCCGCGAGCGGCCTAGCGGTAGGCCTGCCCGATGGGCAGATGGGCAACTCGGAGGTGGGGCATACCAACCTGGGTGCCGGGCGGGTAGTATACCAGGATCTGGTGAAAATCAATCTGGCGGTGGAAGATGGCTCGCTGGCCAAAGAACCCGTGCTGGCCAACGCCCTGGATTATGCCAAAACTACGGCTAAGAAAGTACACTTCATCGGGCTGGTGTCTGACGGGGGAGTACACTCGCACATCGACCATCTGAAAGGCCTGTGCAGCATTGCGCACCAGGCCGGTCTGACGGACGTATACGTCCACGCCTTTACCGATGGCCGCGACTGCGACCCGAAGAGCGGGCTGGGCTTTCTGAGAGATCTGCGGGTACACATGGCCGCCACCACCGGGCAGCTGGCAAGCATTACGGGCCGCTACTACGCCATGGACCGCGACAAACGCTGGGAGCGGGTGAAGCTGGCCTACGATGCCATGGTGCACGGCACGGGAACCCACGTGAAGCTGCAGGATATACTGAGCGCCGTGGAAGACTCCTATGCCGCCGGCGTGACCGACGAATTCATCAAGCCCATTGTGGCGGTTACCGATCATGGTACACCGGTAGCGATGATCGAAGAGGGCGATGTAGTGGTATGCTTCAACTTCCGGACCGACCGGGGCCGCGAGATCACCGAAGCGCTGACACAGCGGGATTTCCACGAGCAGAACATGCACAAGCTGCACCTGCGCTACATTACGATGACCAACTACGACGAAACATTCGAAGGAGTTGAGCCGATTTTTGACAAAGACAATCTGACTAATACCCTGGGAGAAGTATTGGCTAAGGCCGGTAAGAAGCAGATCAGGATTGCCGAGACCGAAAAGTACCCCCACGTCACGTTTTTCTTCTCCGGGGGGCGTGAAAAAGAATTTGACGGCGAAAGCCGCCTGATGTGTCCCTCGCCCAAGGTAGCTACGTATGATCTGCAACCCGAAATGTCGGCGTTTGAGATTCGGGATGCCATTATTCCCGCTTTGGAAAAAGAGGAAGTAGACTTTGTCTGCCTCAACTTTGCCAACCCCGACATGGTAGGCCACACGGGCGTGTTTGAAGCCGCCGTGAAAGCCTGCGAAACTGTGGACCTGTGCACGCAGACCGTAGTGACAACCGGACTGGCGCACGGCTACGCGTCTATCATCATCGCTGACCACGGCAACTCCGACTACATGCGCAACGACGACGGCACGCCCAACACGGCGCACTCGCTCAATCTGGTACCCTGTATTCTGGTAGACGATGCCTATGCTGGCCCCGTCAGGGATGGCAAGCTTGCCGATATAGCTCCTACCATTCTGTCGATCATGGGGGTTGAGAAACCTGGGGAAATGACGGGCGAAAGCCTGATCTAAACTAACTGAGCCCGTACTTTGTTAGCCTGTTCAGAGAGCCATGTGGCTCTCTGATTCTTTTAGCAAGATTCTGATTTCTTTCTTTACTACTTTCATTGTGTCATTAGTCAACTTACGAAGCTCCATTTTTACCCTGGGCAAAAAGGCCGTCCTACTCTGCTTTTTGGGCTATATGGCCGCCTGTCAGTCACCCGCCGAAAAACAGCAGGAATCCAACCTCTACTACGATGTAAAAGGCTACGTGCAGACGCAGATTGACTTGCTCAATAAGCAGAAGCCGGTGGTCAATAAGCTGATGGTGGTAAGCGGAGAGCAGGAAAAACGCAGTACCGCTGAGATAAACTGGCAGAAGGAGCTGGAACTCTTTGTGCAGGCAGATATCAATAAACCGGCCTACCGGAATAGCTACGCCATCAACCGGCCCGATTCCGTTACCTACGAGTACCGGGTTCAGACCGGGGAAGACCTGCCGGTCCGTACCCTGAAAATAGTGCTCAACGAGCCGGGTGGAAGCCCCGTGCTTATAGAGGCCCGGCTGCTTTCAGAAAACAAGCTGTATGAGTCAGAGAAAAATCTGGTACTCCGCAGCGGCCAGCAGGGAGGTACCTGGCGCGTTCAATCGTACCGGGTTCGGGGGTTTCAGGAGTTAGCCATTAGCAGCCGCAAACCATTTGACGTGCAGGCGACTATTCAGCCCCGCTAAACGCATCACTACTTACTTATACCTCTTTTTAATGCTATGAAAAAATCCGCAATTACCCTGGCTTTGGCATTACTGCTGGGTGGAGCAAGCGAAGCGCAGAAAAAAAAGTCTCTGCCCGAGTTTGACCTAAAAAAAAACGAACTGGAAGCCCACATGCGATTTTTGGCCTCGGATGAGCTGATGGGGCGCCGTACGGGCGAGCAGGGTAGCCTGGTGGCTGCCCGCTACGTAGCGGAGCAGTTCAGAAAATTTGGTCTTTCAAATGTGCCGGGGCAAAGCTCCTACATGCAGCCCGTACCCCTGGAAAAAACCGGTGCTGTACGGGGCGGCACGATCTACGTTGGAGACGATACTTTGCGGTCGGGGAAAGAGTGGCTGCTGCTGTCGGGCAATGCCGCCGAACTGAATGCCCCGCTCGTGTATGCCGGCTTTGGCCTGGAAGACACCGAAAAAGGATGGGATGATTACAAAGGACTGGATGTAAAGGGAAAAATTGTACTGGTGCAAAGCGGTTCGCCCGAAGCCACTACTCCTTCGGCCATTGTGAGTGCTTCGGGCAAAAAAAGGAAGCTGGCCGCCGACAAAGGTGCTTTGGCAGTAGTAGAGCTGTTTAAGGCTTCGGTGCCCTGGAATTTTGTGCTGAATTATTTTTCCGGCGAAAGCATTGCTTTGGCGGGTGGTGGGTCCTCGGTTTCGATTCCGCACGCCTGGGTCAACGGGCAGGAGGCAGATCTGACAAAGGCCCTTCGCGCTGCGTCTGCCTTGCACCTGAGTACCGCCGGGCGTCCAGCCAGTGCTTTAAACGGCTACAATGTGGTAGGTTATATAGAAGGTACTGACGCAAAAGTAAAGGATGAATATGTACTGCTGACGGCCCACTACGACCACGTGGGCGCAGGCAAGCAGGGCGGACAGCCCTATACGGCCGAAGACAGCATCTTCAACGGAGCGCGCGACAATGCTTTTGGAACGGTGGCCGTTTTGGCTGCCGCCGAAGCCCTGGCCAAAAACCCGCCCCGGCGCTCGGTACTGCTGGTAGCGCTTACGGGCGAAGAAGTGGGACTGCTGGGCAGTAAGTACTACGCCAATCATCCGCTGCTACCCCTCAAAAAATGCATTTTTAATCTCAATATTGACGGAGCCGGCTACAACGATACCAGCATCCTGTCTGTGATCGGGCTAGACCGTACGGGTGCCCGGGCCGAAATCGAAGCGGCAAGCAAGGCATTCGGTCTGGATGTGGTAGCCGACCCCGCCCCGGAACAGGGGCTCTTTGACCGGTCAGACAACGTGAGCTTTGCCGCCAAGGGCATTCCGGCGCCTACCATGACGCCGGGCTTCCGGACCTTTGACGCGGAGCTGATGAAAAACTACCATCAGGTATCAGACAATCCGGAAACCATAGATTTCGACTATCTTCTCAAATTTTCTCAGGCCTACGTCAATGCCGCGCGGCTTATTGCCGACCGGGCTCAGGCCCCGCAGTGGATCAAAGGCGACAAATACGAAGAAGCAGGTAAAAAGCTCTATCAGGAGTAGGTACAAGAAAGAGTCTTTTCGCAGATAAGTAGGGGAGGTTTTTGTACTTTTTTTATTTTCTGTTTTCGCGATTTGAGAATTATTTTCCCCACGTATTTTCTGCCTATTTTGTCCTATTTTACCGTTCACGAAATGGCCTATTTGTAAAATGGGAAAGGATTTAGGGGGAATTAATAGTGTAAATATCAGGCCGTCAATAATTTAGAAAGGAGAATGAGCGCATCATTCTCCTTTTTTTATAGTACAGTTTTTTATCCCTAAATACAACAAATGGAACTAACCGGCGTTCAAATACCGTTGAAAGTCCTGAATGCCGGTAAGAACATAAATAGGACTTTTGTTTTGATCAGTTCAAACCTTGTTTTTGAAAATTTCGTAAGTATAGCATGTCAATTAGTAAACTAAACTATGAATGAGGATGCGTGAATCTGTACTCTTTTTCTTTAAACTTTCAATCTAAACGTAAATCAAAATGCAAAACGAAGCACAGAAAAAGCAAAGTACAGCGTGGGCGGTGGTTGTAGTATTAGCAATAGCCGTAGCTATGTTAGGGTTCCTGTTTTTCCAGCAGCGGGCCGAACTGACGGATCAGGAAGCGGTAATTATGGAGAAAGTAAATGAAGTATCGGCAACCCGGACTAAGCTTGACTCTCTGTCTACTGCCCTGAATATGAAAATCGCCGAAGTAGAAAAACTAGGTGGTGATGTAGAAGAACTGAACAAAGTAAAAGCGCAGCTTGAAGCTGATAAGGTAGCCCTGTCGCGTAGTAAGAAGGTAGAGACGGGTAAGTACCTGGCCAAAATCAAGGAATACGAGACATACCTGACCGAGAAGGATACCGAAATTGCCCGGCTACGCGAAGAGAACCAACTACTAGCCTCTTCCAACGACTCTCTGAACACGCAGGTAGGGAGCCTCCGCAGTGAGCGCGAGGTATTGGTACAGCGTCAGACTGAGCTTTCGGATTCGGTAATGACTTACACGGCGCAGAACAAGGAGCTTTCGGAGAAAGTAAACCGTGCGGCTGCCCTGAAAGCGCAGAATCTGAAAGTACTGGCGGTGAATTCGCGGGGCAAAGCCAAGGACAACGATGCCTACAAGGCCAAGCGGGTAGATAAGCTAAAGCTGGTATTTGACCTGCCTGAGAATCCCCTGACTCGTCAGGAAACCAAGGATATCTACGTACGGGTACTGGACCCCGAAGGTGCTGTTATCTCTGATGACGCCACGGGTTCGGGTGAGTTTGAAATCAACGGACAGGAAACTAAGTTTACTTCCCGCGAGTCGGTTGCCTACCTGAACAACAACCAAAAGGTTGAGATGGTGTACGACAACAGCTCACAGCTACGTCCCGGCAAGTACAGCGTAGAGCTTTACGCCGAAGGATACCGTATTGGAGGCGGAAATTTTGTAATTCGCTAATTTGTTTAAAGAAATAGAAGTAAAGCGGATGAGGGCCCTGGGCTTTCATCCGCTTTTTTTTAGGCGTTATTCTGAGATTTGATGATGTCGATAAAGCTTTGTAATTCGGCGTGGCGCTTTTCATCGGCTTCGGGGTAGCTGAGATTCATCTTTCCTAACTCCTCGCCAATAATCTTTCCCACCATCAGCCGGGCATTTTTTTTGTCGTCGGCCGGGATAACGTACCAGGGAGCTTTGGGCGAGGCGGTAGCATTGATACAATCCTCGTAGGCCTGCATGTAGTCGTCCCAGAAATTGCGTTCCTTCACGTCACCCTCTTCAAACTTCCAGTTTTTGGCCGGATCTTCGATGCGCTCGATCAGCCGCTCGGCCTGCTCCTTCTTGGATACATTCAGAAAAAACTTCACCACCCTGATACCGTTCCGGTATAGATACTTCTCCGCATTTTTTATGTCTTTATACCGGCTTTTCCAGACCTTGTCCGGGTCTTCGGTGAGCTCGGTGGGTAGCCGTTGCACCCGGGTCAGGATCTCGGGATGCACCTTCACCACCAGCACTTCCTCGTAGTAGCTGCGGTTGAAAAGCGTAATAGTGCCGCGCTGCGGGAGCAGAATAGAACTCCGCCACATGAAGTCGTGGCCCAGTTCTGTCTCGCTGGGACGCTTGAAGGAGTGGATCTTCATACCTATCGGATTTACGCCCGAGAGTACGTGCTTGATCGTACCATCCTTACCGGCGGCATCCATGGCCTGCAGGATGATCAGCAGCCCGTAACGGTTGTGGGCATACATCATGCTCTGGAGATCGTCCAGCTCCTGGGCAGATTCGGCCAGCATTTGCTGGTATTCGTCTTTGGAATCGTAAATATCCGGGATTTTGTTTGGGGCATCCTTGATAGAAAAAGGTTTGGAACCATCGTACCGGAAGTCGTCAGAGTGGAAGTTTGCCATGATTAGCGCAAAAATTAAGTAGGAATAAGCTCTAAGTTGGCTATAAAAATCCGGGTAGCCAAATTTCCCCCTTCCGTGCCGCTGCCTATTGGGCGCGCCTCTCTTGCAAAAAAGCCACTAGTTTGGCAAAGGCGCGCGCGCGGTGGCTGATTTGGCTCTTTTCACCCATGCTGAGCTCAGCAAATGTCTTATCCCGACCCTCAGGTACAAATACCGGATCGTAGCCAAAGCCGTGGGTACCCCGCCTCGTAGCGATGATATGGCCTTCCACGCTGCCCTCAAACTGGTGGAAGTTACCGTTCAAAACCAGCGTGATGACCGTTACGAACCGGGCCGGGGTAGGAAGCGGCTGGTTTTCTTCGGCGAGGCGCTGCCATAGAAAAGCCATGTTGTCGTCGGCATTGCGCTGCGGGCCAGCGTAGCGCGCCGAAATTACGCCGGGCTCGCCGTTGAGGGCGTATACTTCCAGGCCGGTGTCGTCGGCAAAATTGTTGACACTGTAATGATTCCAGACGTACTCCGCTTTCTGCCGGGAGTTTTCGGGAATGGTAGGCCGGTCTTCAGGAATATCTTCGTGGCAGCCGATGTCAGACAGCGTTCTCAGCGTAAATTCCGGTCCGAGCAGTGCCTGAATCTCGGCCAGTTTGTGGGTGTTGTTGGTAGCAAAGCAAAGTTCCATGGTAGAGATTGGGGGAAATGGTCAAAAACAAAAAAGAGGCAGCTTTGGGGGCTGCCTCTGTCTATACACACAAAGTAATTAGTTCTTTTTTGAGATGATCTCCACTTCAAAATAGAGCGGCGAAAACCCGGCAATGTTTCGGTTGCCCTGATTTCCGTAGCCCAGCGAAGAAGGAAAGAGCAGATTGGCTTTCTCCCCGGCCCGCATTTTCAGTAGCCCCTGCGAAAAGCCCTGTACTACACTTGAACTCCCGATGGTAACATCGAGCGTACCGGAGTCGAAGATGGTGTTGTCCATCCGGCGACCGGTGTACTTTACCTTCAGAACGCTGCCGTCCTTTACCTGAGCAGAATCGGGATACGATATTACTTTGCCAAAGCGCAGGCCGGTATCGGTCGTTTCCGTAATCCGGATGCTGTTATCCCGGGCAAAGGCATCCATCTGCTCGGTTTCGGTGTTGATGGCCGTCACTTTCAAGTCGATCCGGACAGGACTGTACGCCGGAAAAAGGAGCGTACCCGTAGCGCCCTGGCTGAGGTAGGAGGGCAAGAACAGCGCAGCCGAGTCGCCCTCAGTCAGTATGTTGCTGAAAACAATCTGCATAGCCTGATCCGAAAAATAGGGCAGGCGGTCTACCCCGTAGGTAGCGGTAACGGGCTTGTTCAGACTGATCTCGCTGCTGTCCACAATCACACCATCCAGGCGGGATGCCACGTAGGTTGCTTTGAGCTGATCGCCAACAGCAGGCTTCTGGCTCCCGCTTCCTTGCGAGATGATCTGGTAGTACAGTCCTTCGGTAGTACGTTGGGCGGTAATTCCCTTACTGGACAGATAGGCCCGGATATCCGCGTCATTCTGCTGTCTTTTCTCACTTCCTATCGAATCGGACTGATCCTCGCAGGAAATCAAAAAAACGGTCAACAACGCGCTCAGAGCAATGAGCCATCCATATTTTTTGTTCACTTTCATGTTTTTTACTGCGGGCCGCCGGGCTGACCGGGCGTATTGGCGGCACTTGGTTTAGAGAAATCCACCAGTTCTACATCAAAAAGCAGTACAGAGTTTGGCGGAATAGGGCCCGAACCTTCGGTGCCGTAGCCAAGTCCCGACGGGATAATCAGCGTACGCTTTTCTCCTTTTTTCATCGACATAATACCTTCTTCCCAACCGGGAATGACCATACCAACGCCCACCTGAAAATCAATGGGCTTACCACCCGTCTGTGGGTTATTGAGTGAGCTGTCAAACACCTTACCATCCAGCAATTTACCGGTGTAGTGTACCTTTACCATGTCTCCCTGGCTGGGCGTAGCACCAGAGCCAGGCTGCTGTACTACATACCGCAGGCCCGATTCAGTCTTCTGGACCTTATCTCCCAGCTTATTGTCGGCAATGTACTTGTCGATGGTTTTGGCGTCGATGCCTTTCTGGGCGGCACCCATTTCGGCCTGCTCCTTCTGAAACTCCTCCGACGACTGGATGTTAAGTACCTTCACGGTAAAGCTCAGATCCGTTCCTTTTTTTACCATAGGAGGCATAGGCTGCATCATTTTAGCAAAAAGCGTATCGGCATTCACAAAAAACGTCGCGCTGTCGCCCTTGGCCAGCATGGCCAGTCCTTCCTCAAAGCTACCTTTGAAAGGGGGCTGCTGAAGCACCAGTTTCACGGGCATATTTTCTTC